>NZ_JBVIQN010000011.1:0-278410 GCF_055577005.1 Streptomyces sp. NPDC033221
TCTTCGCGGTTCCAACCTTACCAGATCCGTTCGGCGTTTCCGCTTTCCGTTTCCGGCTCCCTGCTGGAGCGGGGCGGCCGTCCGGCTTTCGCTTTTCGGCCTTTCCGACTCTATCAGATCCGATCCGCAGTCCGTTTCCGGACGGAATTCGTTTCCGATGTTTGTCGGAGGGGTTTGCCTTTCGGCTGTTCCGACTTTATCAGAAGCGTTTCGCCGACCTGAAATCGGTGAACGTTTTCCGGATAAAGATTCGGAGGTGCTTCGCGGAATCAAAGTCCCGAACCGAAGCAGACTAGAGACTAGCCGTTACGCTCGAACATGTCTAGTCCGTGGCAACCGTTCGAATCTACCTCCCCTCCCGGTCCGTGTCAACGGACTTCTTGGGGAGATGAGGAGATTAGCAGGTCAGAGGTGCCGTACGCACATCAGGCAGCCGTCGGGAGGGCCGCCTCGCGGTCCGACTCGTCAACGTCCCCGGTTTCGCCCGATCGGACGGCACGGCCGCCGAGTACGTACACGTACGCGAGAAAGGCCAGCTCGGCGACGACGCCGATGGTGATGCGCGTCCAGGTGGGCAGGCCGGAGGGGGTGACGAAGCCTTCGAGGATGCCTGACACGAACAGCACGGCGGCCAGGCCGATGGCGACCCCGAGGGCGGAGCGGCCTTCTTCGGCGAGGGCGGTGCGACGGGTGCGCGGGCCGGGATCGATGACGGTCCAGCCGAGGCGCAGGCCGATTCCGGCCGCGACGAAGACCGCGGTGAGTTCCAGGAGGCCGTGCGGCAGGAGCAGCCCGAGGAAGGAGTCGAGGCGGCCGGCCGAGGACATCAGACCGAGGCCGACGCCCAGATTGAGCATGTTCTGGAAGAGCACCCAGAAGACGGGGAGGCCGAGGAAGGCGCCGAGGACCAGGCACAGGGCGACGGCCTGTGCGTTGTTCGTCCAGACCTGGGCCGCGAAGGACGCGGCGGGGTGACTGGAGTAGTACGTCTCGTACTCGCCGCCGGGCCGGGTCATGGCACGGAGGTCCTCGGGGGCGCCGATGGCTGCCTGGACCTCGGGGTGGCCGGCGATCCACCAGGCGATGAGGGCACCGACCGCGGTGGAGAGCAGGGCTGTCGGTATCCACCAGTGGCGCAGGCGGTAGACCGCGGCGGGGAACGACACCGTGAAGAAGCGGGCCGCGTCGCGCCAGGAAGCCTTGCGTGCGCCGGCGACCGTACTGCGGGCGCGGGCCACCAGGGAGGTGAGGCTTCCCGTGAGGACGGGGTCCGGGGCGCTGGCCTGGAGGAGGGACAGATGGGTGGTGGTGCGCTGGTAAAGGGTGATGAGTTCGTCGGCCTCGGCCCCGGTGAGGCGGCGTTTGCGGCGCAGCAGTTCTTCGAGCCGGTCCCACTCGGCACGGTGGGCCCTTACGAAGACATCGAGGTCCATGGATTCAGCTCCTGGCGGCGCCGTGAGGTGACTGTGCCGTCAGCTTGGCAGACTGGGCCGGCCAGCAGTGGGGCGGGCGGCGGTCCGGGGACGGACCGGTACGGATCGGGGCATGGGAGGACAGTGCAGGTGAACGAGCTCGTGACGGGCGAGGCGGTGGTGTTGGGGCTGCGGCCGGCCCGGTTGCCGAGCCGGGCGCTGGCGGTCCTCGTCGATCTCGCGGTGACCTGGAGTGCGTACGTCCTGGTGTCGCTGCTGATGCTGAGTGCCACGGCGTCCATGGACGAGGCGGCGACGGCCGCCGTGTCGGTGGCGTTGTTCGTGCTGGTGCTGGTCGGGGTCCCGATCGTGGTGGAGACGCTGAGCCGTGGCCGGTCGCTCGGGAAGCTGGTGTGCGGACTGCGGGTGGTGCGCGAGGACGGCGGGCCGGTCCGGTTCCGGCACGCGCTGGTGCGCGGCGCGCTGGGGGCCGTGGAGATCGTGCTGACCATGGGTGTGGTGGCGTGCATCGCCTCGCTGGTCTCGGCCAGGGGGCGGCGGCTCGGGGACGTGTTCGCGGGCACCGTCGTCGTTCGGGAGCGGATACCCACCCCGCGCGGGATGCCGGTGCTGCCGCCCCCGCCGCCCTGGCTGGCGGCGGAACTCGGCGCGCTGGACCTGTCGCGGGTTCCGGACAGCTGGTGGCTGACGGTACGCCAGTACCTGTCCCGAATACGACAGCTCGATCCGCAGGTCGGCGGGGCGATGGGGGCTCGGCTGGCACAGGATCTGTGCGGTTGGACAGGAGCTTCGGCGCCGACGGGCATGTACCCGGCGGTGTATCTGGCCGCCGTGGTGGGCGAGCGGCAGGCGCGGGAGGCGCAGCGGGCGTTCGGCGCGCCGCTGGGACCTCCGGGGCCGGTGGCCGCCGGGGCGGATGGCGCTTCTTACAGGGGTACGTACGGGGGCGAGGGCGATGCGTACGGAGGGCATGCGTACGGAACCGGCTCGTACGGGAGCGGTTCTGCGGGCGGTAGTGGGGCCGAGGGTGGCGCTTTGGCCGGTGGCGGGGGTGCTGCCGCGCAGGCCGGAGTTGGGGAGGCCGGGGGCGGGAACGGGCCGGAGGACGGGCGGCAGCGTCGTACAGGGTTCACGCCGCCGGTGTGAGGGCCGGCCGGTGCGGGTTGGCGGACGGGCCTGTGAGGGCGTGCCGGTGTGGGATGGCGCGCCGGTAGTGCTGCCTGGCCAGGTCACGGCCGAGTTGGTCAGTTGAGGGCCGAGTTGGTCAGGTGAAGGTCGAGGGTGGGGTTTCCAGGTCTTCGAGTTCGATGCCGGGCGCCGACAGGACGACGTCGCCGGCGAGGTGGACGGTGTGCTGTTCACCGGTCTCCAGGTCGTTGACCTGGTATTCCTCTGCGGTCAGCGGGCCGTTGTCAGTGGGGTGTGCTGTCCTTTTCACCAGGGCCCAGGACTGGTCGAGCGTGCGGGGCGCGAGGACGGGGGGTGTGAAGGCCACGAGACGGGTGCGGACGGCTCCGGCGCCGGGGGCGGGGCGGAGCAGCCGGGCAGTGGCGATGAGAAAAGCGGGGGATGCGCCGGTGAAGGCATGGGCGGGGACATTGCCTTCGGTGGCGTGGTCGCCGGTCGGGTCGGTACGGACCCAGGTGACGCCTTCCAAGGCGGCGCCGCGTACCTGCCAGCCGCCGGCGTGAAGTTCGAGACGGATGGGGCGGCCGAGGTCGTCGAGGGTGAGGTCGACGGAGCCCGCCCGGTCTCCGGAGGGGGTGGTGAGCTGGGAGACGTAACGCCAGCCTGAGGGGCCGGTGGCGCAGTGGAAGTGTTCTTCACCGAGGGGGGTGTGATCGTGCGGGTCGTGGAGGGAGTAGCGGCCGCGGGGCATGGGGGTCCTTGGTCGGGTCCGGTGGTACGGGTCAGGCCCCCGCCATGGTGCTGGGCGGGGGCCTGGATCACCGGCTGCCGGTGGTGGTGCCCGCTGTGCCCGATGTGCGCGGTGGCGGGCCGGGAACCGGGGGCACGGGGATCAGTAGCGGTAGTGGTCGGACTTGTAGGGGCCTTCGACCGTGACGCCGATGTAGGCGGCCTGCTCGGGGCGGAGGGTCGTGAGCTTGACGCCGAGGGCGTCGAGGTGGAGGCGGGCGACCTTCTCGTCCAGGTGCTTGGGCAGCACGTAGACGTCGGTCGGGTACTCCTCCGGCTTGGTGAACAGCTCGATCTGGGCCAGGGTCTGGTCCGCGAAGGAGTTGGACATCACGAAGGAGGGGTGGCCGGTCGCGTTGCCCAGGTTCAGCAGGCGGCCCTCGGACAGCACGATCAGGACCTTGCCGTCGGCGAAGGTCCAGGTGTGGACCTGCGGCTTGACCTCGTCCTTGACGATGCCGTCGATGGCGGCCAGGCCGGCCATGTCGATCTCGTTGTCGAAGTGGCCGATGTTGCCGACGATCGCCTGGTGCTTCATCTTGGCCATGTCGGCGGCCATGATGATGTCCTTGTTGCCCGTCGTGGTGACGAAGATGTCGGCGGTCTCGACGACCTCGTCCAGGGTGGTGACCTGGTAACCGTCCATCGCGGCCTGGAGCGCGCAGATCGGGTCGATCTCGGTGATGATCACGCGGGCGCCCTGGCCGCGCAGCGACTCGGCGCAGCCCTTGCCGACGTCGCCGTAGCCGCAGACGACGGCGGTCTTGCCGCCGATGAGGGTGTCGGTGGCGCGGTTGATGCCGTCGATCAGGGAGTGGCGGCAGCCGTACTTGTTGTCGAACTTCGACTTGGTCACGGCGTCGTTCACGTTGATCGCCGGGAAGAGCAGCTGGCCGTCGCGCTGCATTTCGTAGAGGCGGTGCACGCCGGTGGTGGTCTCCTCGGTGACACCGCGGATCTCGGAGGCGAGCTTGGTCCACTTCTGCGGGTTCTCGGCGAGAGTGCGGTTGAGGAGCTCCAGGATCGCGCGGTGCTCGTCGTTCTCCGCGGTCTCGACGGCGGGAGCCTTGCCGTCCTTCTCGTACTCGACGCCCTTGTGGACCAGGAGCGTGGCGTCGCCGCCGTCGTCCAGGATCATGTTCGGGCCGCCGGTGGGCGAGTTGGGCCAGGTCAGCGCCTGCTCCGTGCACCACCAGTACTCTTCGAGCGTCTCGCCCTTCCAGGCGAAGACCGGGACGCCCTGCGGGTTCTCGGGGGTACCGTCCGGGCCGACCGCGATCGCGGCGGCGGCGTGGTCCTGGGTGGAGAAGATGTTGCAGGAGGCCCAGCGGACCTCGGCGCCCAGAGCGGTGAGGGTCTCGATCAGCACGGCGGTCTGCACGGTCATGTGCAGCGAACCGGTGACACGGGCGCCGGCCAGCGGCTGCGTGGCGGCGTACTCCTTGCGGATCGCCATCAGGCCGGGCATCTCGTGCTCGGCGAGGGTGATCTCCTTGCGGCCGAAGGAGGCGAGGGACAGGTCGGCGACCTTGAAGTCCTGGCTGTTGGCTGCGGTCGACATTCGGGTTGCTCCCGGGGTCGAGGGTGGTTGGCTGGCAGTCTGCGGCGCGGGCAGGTGGGGACGTCGCCGCCCGGAATTCCGCGCGGGCGGACGTACCGCATGGACGAAATACCGCATCAGCGAAATACCGCCTGCGACGGCATACCGTACGGGCGGTTCCGCGCGGGCGGATACACCTCTCCCTGGCCGCAGCGCAGTCCGTCGGAGGCCCTCTCTCCCTCGGCCGGCCCGCGGGGCGGACCGCCCGACCGCCATCAGCAGCGACGTCTGGCACTGGTCACGAATCTACACCGATCGCCCCCGGGAACCCCAGCCCGCCCATGGAAAATGCGCGCGACCGGCAGCACCCACGGACCGGCGGCCGGCACGGAGGCTGGAGGGAGGAGGCTGGATGGGAGGGGCTGGGGGAGAGGGAGAGGACGGGGTCGAGGGCGGGGGCTAGGGCTAGGGGGAGGGGGAGGTGAGGGCGAGGGGGGAACGCGAGGGGAAGGGTGAGGGAGTGAAGGGTTGGGGGTGCGGGGGGCGGCCGGGTGGGTGAGGGGGCGGGGTACTGGCGCCGGGCGGGCGGTGCGGGTGCGGGCGCGGGCGCGGGCGAACGGTTGGGCGGGGTGTGGGTGCCGTCGGTCAGGCGTATGGCGGTCGCGTGCCGCGTCGCGTATGGGCGGGGCGTCAGGCCGCGGCCTCGTATCGGCAAGGCGCCCGGCGGGAGGACGTGTGTCGGCAGGACACCGGGCGGGAGGGCTCGTGTCAGTAGGGCGCCGGGCGGGTGGGCGGGTGGGCGGGTGGGCGCGAGTATCCGGGGAGGCGGGTGCAGGTGGCGGTCTGGGGCGAGGGCGGGTGATGGGCGGGCGGACCCGTTTGGGCGGGTAGGTGGGCGCGGGGTGTCGTCGGCGACGACACGTGCCGCGTCGCGTGTCGGCAGGACGCCTGGCGGGCGGGCGCGGGCACCGGGCAAGGGGGCGCGGGAGGGCGGGTGCGGGTGGCGGGTAGGTGGGTGCCGGCCCGTTGGGCAGGAGTACGGCCGACACGTGCCGCGTCGTGTATCGGCGGGGCGTCGGACGGGCGCGAGTGCCAGGCGGGCCGGTTCGTGCAGGCAGGTGGGGGCGGACACCGCCGACCAGGTGTATCGCCGTCGCGTGCCGCGCCGCGTATCGGCAGGGCGCTGGGTGGGTGAGGGCGCGAGCCGGCGGGTGGGTGCGGTGACGGACAGGCGGGTGCGGGTGGCGGACGGGCGGGGGTGGGTGCGTATCGCGGGCGGGGGTGAGTGGTGGGTGGGGTGGTGGTTCCGGGTGGTGTGGGGGCGGGCACTTTGCCTTCGTTGCTGCGTATTGCAGGATGCCGGGAGCGCGAGGACACTCGCACGTCACCTTGCGCGTACGTCCGTTAGGAGAACCACGTGACCACCAGTCCAGCTGATCCCCCCAAAGGTGCGGGGACGAGCGGGCAAGGGCTGAAGCTGCTCGCAGTGACGGCCTGCCCGACCGGCATCGCCCATACGTACATGGCCGCCGAGAAGCTGACCCAGGCCGCCGAATCGCTCGGCCATGAGATGAAGGTGGAGACGCAAGGGTCGATCGGTGCCGAGAACGTCCTGTCTGACAACGATGTCAACCACGCCGACGGCATCATCATCGCGGCGGACAAGGACGTCGATCCGGCCCGGTTCGTCGGCAAGAGACTGCTGGTGGTGGGCGTGGCCGAGGGCATACGCCACCCTGAGGAACTGATCGAACGGGTGCTGAGCGCGCCCTTGTACGGAGTGGACGGGGCTGGAGCCAGGGGCGGAGCCGGAGCCGGAGCGGGGGGCGTCGGAGCCGGGATCGGAAGTGGTCCGGGCGGAGGTGCGGGTGCGGCCGGTGCCCGGGGTGGTGGGGCCGGCCGGAGCAGGGGCGGCGGCGGTGGGGGCGGTGCTTCGGGGGGCAGGGAGCGCAGCGTCGCGTACAAGGCGCTGATGAACGGTGTCAGTTACATGATCCCGTTCGTCGTGGTCGGCGGTCTGCTGCTGGCGCTGTCCCTGGCGGTCGGCGGGGAGGCCACGCCCAAGGGGCTGGTCATCCCGGAGGGCACCTTCTGGGCGCACGTCAACGACATCGGCACGATCGGCTTCCAGCTGATGGTGCCGATCCTCTCCGGCTACATCGCGTACGCGATCGGGGACCGGCCCGCGCTCGTACCGGGCATGATCGGCGGCTGGATAGCCAACACCGGCGAGCTGTACGACTCCAAGGCGGGCGCCGGATTCATCGGGGCGATCGTCACCGGCTTCCTGGCCGGGTACCTGGTCCTGTGGATCAAGAAGGTGCGGGTCCCCCGCTTCGTGCGGCCGATCATGCCCATCATCGTGATCCCGATCGTGGCGACGGCGGCGCTCGGGCTGTTCTTCATCTACGTACTGGGCAAGCCGATCTCGTGGGTCTTCACGCACCTGACGGACTGGCTCAGCGGGATGACGGGCACCAGCGCGATCGCGCTCGGCGCGGTCCTCGGCCTGATGATCGCGTTCGACATGGGCGGGCCGGTCAACAAGACGGCGTTCCTTTTCGGTACGGGGCTGATCGCGACCGGCAACCAGACCGTCATGGGTATGTGCGCCGCCGCGATCCCGGTGATGCCGCTCGGCCAGGGCCTGGCCACACTGATCCGCCGGCGCCTGTACTCCGAGCAGGAGCGGGAGACCGGCATGGCGTCGCTCTTCATGGGCCTGTTCGGCATATCGGAGGGGGCGATCCCGTTCGCGGCGGCGCGGCCCGCGCAGGTCATTCCGGCGAACATGCTGGGCGGCGCGGTCGCCGGTGCGGTGGCCGGCATGGCCGGGGTGACGGACGCGGTGCCGCACGGCGGTCCGATCGTGGCGATCCTCGGCGCGGTCGGCGGGGTGCCGATGTTCTTCGTGGCCGTGGCGGCCGGGTCGGTCGTGACGGCGCTGGCGACGATCGCCCTGGTGGGTGTTTCGGCGCGGCGGAAGGGGCGGCAGGAAGGCCCGCAGAAGGACCACGTGCCGGCCGATGATCACGTACCGGCCGATGATCACGGATCGGTTGATCATCACGGATCGGTTGGTGGTCAGGTATTGATTGATGGTCAGGTAAAGGCTGGAAGTGAAGGGGCGGTACCGGCGTCGGAGACGGTTCTGGCCGGGGCCGGCGTAGCCGCGGCCGCCGTACCGCCGACCGCCGCGGCTACCGGAGCCCTGGCGGCCGGAGCGGTGGCGGCCGGGGCCACGACGGCCGGAAGCGTGGCGGGTGGAAGCGTGGCAGGTGGAGTCGCGCCGGGCGGGAGTGCGGCGGACGGAAGCACGGCAGGCGGAAGCCCGCGCGGCGAGGACTCGGAGCGTGAGGACTCGGCGCGTGAGGACTCGGCGCGTGCAGAGGCGGCGCGTGCAGAGGCGGATGGCTCGGGGGTGAGTGACGGTGGCTCGGAGGGTGAGGTGCTTTCCGGGTATCTCACGCGGGAGACCGTGAAGGTGCGGCTGGCTGCCGGCGGCAAGGAGGCCGCGATCCGCGAGATGGCGGAACTCGCGGCCCGTACCGGCAAGGTTGCGGACGTGGACGAGCTCGTCCGGGTGGCGCTGGCGCGCGAGGCGCAGGGCACCACCGGCCTCGGTGAGGAGATCGCGATCCCGCACGCCAAGACGGATGCGGTGACCGCCCCCGTCGTCGGCTTCGCACGTTCCGCGGACGGCATCGACTGGGATTCGCTGGACGGTACGCGCGCCAGGCTGGTGTTCATGATCTCGGTACCGGAGGCCGCCGCGGGCGACGAGCATCTGCGCATCCTGGCGTTGTTGTCGCGGAAGCTGATGGACGCGGATTTCCGGGCGCGGTTGCAAAGCGCGCCGGACGAGACGGCGATTCTGCGGGTGTTGGGCGAGGTGGGGTAGCCGGACAGCCGGGCTGCCCCCGGGTAGCCGGGCGGGCTGCCGAGTACCCGGGTAGCCATCGAGTAACAGGGCGGCGGCCGAGTAGCGGGGCGGCCGTCAGGTGACCAAGCGGCCGTCGAACGGCCGGGCAGCCACCGGGTCGCCGAAGCGGCCGGCAGTCGGAAACGGGAGGGGCCCGCACCAGTTCTGGTGTGGGCCCCTCCCGTACGAGCGCGGAGCACTGTCGGCCCGTGGTCCGGCTCGGTCAGTTCCGTCCGCTGTCCCGGCTCGGTCAGGCCCCGCCCGGTGTCTTGGCCGGGTTGTCGCCCGAGGCGGCGGCGGACTCGTGGTAGATGTCGGGTTCGAGGTAGATCACGCGGGCAATCGGGACGGCGGCGCGGATACGGTCCTCGGCGGCGTTGATCGCGTCGGCGACCTCCTTGGCCGTGTCGTCGTGCTGGACGGCGATCTTGGCGGCGACGAGCAGTTCTTCCGGGCCGAGGTGGAGGGTGCGCATGTGGATGACGCGGGTGACGGTGTCGCCGTCGGCCACCGCCGCGCGGATCTTGGCGACCTGTTCGGGGCCGGCCGCCTCGCCCAGCAGCAGCGACTTGGTCTCGGCGGCGAGGACCAGGGCGATCAGGACGAGGAGGGCGCCGATGCACATCGTGCCGATGCCGTCCCACACGCCGTTGCCGGTGGCGAGGGTGAGGCCGACGCCGCCGAGCGCGAGCACCAGGCCGACGAGCGCGCCGAAGTCCTCCAGGAGGACGACGGGGAGTTCGGGGGCCTTGGCGCGGCGGACGAACTGGGGCCAGGTCTGCTTGCCGCGCAGTTCGTTGGACTCCTTGATGGCCGTACGGAAGGAGAAGCCCTCGGCGATGATCGCGAAGACGAGGACGCCGACCGGCCAGACCCAGTTGTCCAGCTCGTGCGGGTCGTGGATCTTCTCGTAGCCCTCGTAGAGGGCGAAGACGCCGCCGATGGTGAACAGGACGATGGAGACGAGGAAGCCGTAGATGTAGCGCTCGCGGCCGTAGCCGAAGGGGTGTTCCTCGGTGGCGGCGCGCTTGGCCTTCTTGCCGCCGAGCAGCAGCAGTCCCTGATTGCCGGAGTCGGCGACGGAGTGGACGCCTTCGGCCAGCATCGAGGACGATCCGCTGAAGGCGAAGGCCACGAACTTCGCCGCCGCGATGGCCAGGTTGGCGCCCAGCGCCGCCACGATCGCCTTGGTACCGCCTGATGCACTCATGGGTGGCGCATTTCCCTTCCGTCGACCGGCTGCGGTGCGCAGCCTGCTCCGAGGCCGCTCCGAGGGTCCTCTTTACGAACCCTTTAGGCGGGTCATTGTTGCAGCCCGGTCGCCGGGGCGCGCACGGGGCGCCCTCGGACCGCCGCCGGTGACCGTCGGGGGGGCCGTCAGACCGCCACCGTCGCCCGGAAGATCGTGCCCTCCCCCGTCAGTTCCACGCGTTCCCCGGCCGGCACGAAGGCCGACTCGCCCGGGGCGAGCGTCAGGCCCGTACGCGAGCCGGAGCCGGTGCCCGGGCCGGACCCGGATTCCGAGCCTGTGCCCGAGCCCGAGCCGATGCCCGCGCTCGGGCTCGCCCCGATGCCCGCGCTCGGGCTCGCCCCGGTCGCGCGCAGAGCAATCGTTCCTGCGGTACACAGCAGGATCTGCGGGGTGCGGTCGCCGAGAGCTCGGGGTGCGCCGCCGGGGGCCAGGACGAAGCGGGAGAGGCGGAACTCGTCGATCGGGGTCTCGTAGACCTCCTCGCCCGACTCCGTGGCCTCCTCCGGCCGCAGCACCCCCGCGTCACGGGACTCGAAGCGGACGACGCGCAGCAGTTCCGGTACGTCGACGTGCTTGGGGGTCAGGCCGCAGCGCAGCACATTGTCGGAGTTGGCCATCAGTTCCACGCCGAGGCCGCTGAGGTAGGCGTGCGGGATGCCGGCGCCCAGGAAGAGCGCTTCGCCGGGCTGCAGCCGTACGTGGTTGAGGAGCATGGCGGCGAGCACGCCCGGGTCGCCCGGGTAGTGGTGGGCGATGGCGGCGTACGCGGCGTGGGAGTCTGCCTGCGGGCCGCCCTCGGCGGCCAGGCGCTGCGCGGCGGCCGCGGCCTGTTCGACGGTTTCGGCCGTCTCGTCCCGGTCGGCGGTGAGTACGGCGGTGAGCACCTCGCGCAGCGCGGCGCCCTCCGGGGCGGCGCGCAGGATGTCGGCGTACGGCTTGAGGGCGCCCACGCCGAGTCCTTCGAGGAGGGCGGCGGCCTCGGCCGGGTGCCGGAAGCCGCAGAGCCCTTCGAAGGGGCTGAGGGCGACGATCAGTTCGGGCTTGTGGTTGGCGTCCTTGTAGTTGCGGTGGGGGGCGTCGGCGGGGACGCCGCGCTTCTCCTCGTCCGCGTACCCCTCCTGAGCCTGGGCCAGGTCGGGGTGGACCTGGAGGGAGAGCGGGGAGCCGGCGGCGAGCAGCTTGAGCAGGAAGGGCAGGCGGGGGCCGAAGGCGCGTACCGCGTCGGGGCCCAGTTCGCCTTCCGGGTCGGCGGCTATGACGTCGGCCAGCGACACCGGACCGGCGCCGCGGTCGGCGCGGGAGGGTGCGCCGGGGTGGGCGCCCATCCACATCTCGGCCTGGGGTTCGCCGGTCGGCTCGGTACCGAGGAGTTCCGGGATGGCGGTGGTGGAGCCCCAGGCGTAGGGGCGCACGGTGTTGGTGAGGCGGTCCATGTGACGGGCTTCCTGATTCTTCGGTCGGGCTGCTCGGGTGGGCGGCCTTACGGAGTGGAGCGGCCGGTGGGGCGGCCTTACGGCCGGGGGGAGGTGGTGGTGCGAGGTGTCGCTGCCCGGTCGTCCCACCGTCCGGCCGTCGTCCTCAGTTCCCCCGTACGTCCGGCCGCCCGGCCCTCATGCTCCCTCGGTGCCGGCGAGCGCCAGGTAAACGGCGGCGAAATCCGTGACGGCGAGAAGTTCCGCGGCCCGCTCCAGGGCGCTGCCGTCGTCCGGTTCCAGTTCGCTGACGGGGGTGTCGTGCTCCAGCGCCAGTTCGCGGGCGGCGGGCGCGGCGGAGAGCGGGCCGGGGGCCTCTTCGCGGAGCAGTACGACGCGGGCGTGCAGGGCGGTGGGCTGCTCGACGCGGTCGCGGAAGAAGTCGTCCGGGTCGGCGCCGGCCGCGAACGGGCCGGCGAGCAGCGCGCCGTGCGTGGTCATCGTCTCGGGGAGTTCGCCGGCGAGCGCGGGCCGGCCGGCGAGTCCGGCCAGCACGGTCGCGAAGTGCCGGCCCACGGCGCCGGAGACGGTTCCTTCGGTCCAGACCAGCGGGAGCGCGTCGGCGAGTTCGGCGGCGAGGGTCTTGGCGGGGTTGGAGTACGTCTCGATGGCGGGGCCGCAGCGTTCGGCGACCTGGTCGAGGCGGTCGGCGAGCTGTGCGAGCAGCTCGGCCGGGGCGCTGAGCAGGCCGATCCGGTCGGCGAGCGCGAGCATCGGGATGAGCAGCGACCAGAGGGTGCCGGGGGCGGCGGGCGGTGCGCCCTCCACGTCGAACTCGGCGTCGTACGGGGTGGTGGCCAGCGGCACGGACAGGCCGCGGGCCTGTACGACGGCGTCGGCGAGCGGGCCGCCCGCCGGGGTGACGGCGACGACGGAGCAGCCGCGGCGGTACGCCTGCTCGACGAGTTGCGCGAGGCCGGGGTCGGAGCCGTCCGGGCCGGCGATCAGGAGCAGGTCGAGCGGCCCCGACCAGCCGGGCAGCGTCCAGCGCAGTGCGCCGGGCCGGGCCGCGACGCCGGTGGGCCGGATGAGGGTGACCGGGCAGGTGCCGCCGCCGAGGGCGCCGAAGAGGTCGGCCACGCAGGCGGCGGCCGGTCCCGGGCCCGCCACGAGGACGGTGCGGGGCCGGCCGTCGGGCCGCAGGTCGGCGATGCCGGACTCGGCGGCGTTACGGGCCGCGGTGCGAACCCGTGCGCCGGATTCGGCGACGCCGCGCAGCAGTCCGTAACGGTCGGCGCCGGCCAGCGCTTCGGGTGCGTCCAACAGGGACTCGTCGAGCATGGTGTGCGCTGCCTCCGATCGCCGTTACGGGCGGGGTGGGGTCCGGGCGGCTCCGTCGCCCGGGTCAGGCGGGGCGGCGTGCCTCGTCCACCAGGAGGACGGGGATGCCGTCACGGACGGGGTAGGCGAGGCCGCATTCCTGGCCGGTGCACTGCAGCTCGGCCGGGTCGGCGTCCGACCGGTCCGCCAGCGGGGCGTGGCACGCCGGGCAGGCGAGGATCTCGATCAGGCTGGCGTCGACCGGCATGGGGGCTTCTCCTTCGGCGGAAATACGGCACTGCCAGCGTACCGCCGGGCGGGGTGCGGGGACGCGCCGCGGGCGGGCGGGGCGGCCGGGGTACCGGCCACCACGCCCCACAGCGTCTCGCAACCTCACAGCCCCACAGCCGCGCAGCCCCTCGGAAGCCCTCGGTCCCGCAGCCTCGGTCCCGCAGCCCCTCGGCCCCTCGCCGCCTCAGCCCCGGACGATCTCCAGCACCTCGTCCCGTACCCGCTCGACCGTCTCCACGTCCCGCGCCTCGACGTTCAGGCGCAGCAGGGGTTCGGTGTTGGAGGGGCGGAGGTTGAACCACCAGTCGGCGGTGCCGATGGTGAGGCCGTCCAGCTCGTCGAGTTCGGTGTCCTCGCGGCCTTCGTACGCGGTCCGGACGGCGGCGAGGCGGTCCGCCTGGTCGTCGACGGTGCTGTTGATCTCGCCGGAGGCGGCGTACCGGTCGTACTCGGCGACCAGTGCGGACAGCGGGCCGTCCTGGCCGCCGAGGGCCGCCAGGACGTGCAGGGCGGCGAGCATGCCGGTGTCGGCGTTCCAGAAGTCGCGGAAGTAGTAGTGCGCGGAGTGCTCGCCGCCGAAGATCGCTCCGGTCCTGGCCATCTCGCCCTTGATGAACGAGTGACCGACGCGGGTGCGTACGGGCGTGCCGCCGTTCTCCTTGACGACCTCGGGGACGGACCAGGAGGTGATGCAGTTGTGGATGACCGTGCCGCCGGGGTGCTTGGCCAGTTCGCGGGCGGCGACCAGGGCGGTGATGGCGGACGGGGAGACCGGGTCGCCGTTGCCGTCGACGACGAAGCAGCGGTCCGCGTCGCCGTCGAAGGCCAGGCCGAGGTCGGCGCCGACCTCGCGGACCCGGGCCTGGAGGTCGACGATGTTCGCCGGGTCCAGGGGGTTGGCCTCGTGGTTCGGGAAGGTGCCGTCAAGTTCGAAGTACAGGGCGTCCAGGTCGATGGGCAGGCCCTCGAAGACGGTGGGGACGGTGTGGCCGCCCATGCCGTTGCCGGCGTCCACCACGACCTTCAGGCGGCGGATGCCGGAGAGGTCGACGAGGCGGCGCAGGTGGGCCGCGTAGTCACCGAGGACGTCGCGCTGCGTGATGGTGCCGGGGGTGGCCGCGGGCTCCGGGCCGTCGCCGTCGCGCCACTGTTCGACGAGGGCGCGGATCTCGGCGAGGCCGGTGTCCTGGCCGACCGGGGCGGCGCCCGCCCGGCACATCTTGATGCCGTTGTACTGCGCGGGGTTGTGCGAGGCGGTGAACATCGCGCCGGGCAGGTCCAGCGCGCCGCTGGCGTAGTACAGCTGGTCGGTCGAGCACAGCCCGATCTCGGTCACGTCCGCTCCGCGCGCGGCGGCGCCGCGGGCGAAGGCCCGGGACAGGCCGGGCGAGGAGGGCCGCATGTCGTGCCCGGTCACGATCGCGTCCGCTCCGGTCACCTGGACGAAGGCCGCGCCGAACAGCTCGGCCAGCGTCTCGTCCCACTGGTCGGGGACCACACCGCGCACGTCGTACGCCTTCACGATCTGCGACAGATCAGTCACAGCCAGCCCTCCTGATGTCATGACGGGGTCTCAAACCTACCCGTACGAGGCCGGCGGGAGGCGGGATCGGGGGCGGGGTCCGGCTGCCCGGTACGTCTGGTTTCCCGTACGGCCGGTGATCATTCGCGCGGATTCCGCACCGGCGACCGGCACCGGCCCCCGCCCCCCGACCTCTACGGCAGCATCCATCCCAGCACCGCTGTGCTCTGTCCCACCACGATCAAGCACATCACCAGCAAAAGCCCCAGACTCCACGGCAGCACCTTGCGCAGCAGATCTCCTTCGCGTCCGGCCAGCCCGACCGCCGCGCAGGCGATCGCGAGGTTCTGCGGGGAGATCATCTTGCCGAGTACGCCGCCGGAGCTGTTGGCCGCGGCGAGCAGGACGGGCGAGAGGCCGGACTGCCGGGCGGCGGTGACCTGGAGGGCGCCGAAGAGGGCGTTGGCGGAGGTGTCGGAGCCGGTGACGGCGACGCCGAACCAGCCGAGGACGGGCGAGAGGAAGGCCAGTCCGGCGCCGGCGGCGGCGACGAAGTGGCCGATGGCGGCGGCCTGTCCGGAGAGGTTCATGACGTAGGCGAGGGCCAGGACGGACGTGACGGTGAGGACCGCGAAGCGCAGTTCGCGTACGGTCGCGGCCCATTCGCGTACGGCGGTGGCGGCCCGTACGCCCAGGACCGCGGCGCTTAGTACGCCGGCCAGCAGCACCAGGGTGCCTCCGGTGGCGAGCAGCGGGAGCGCGAAGACGTTGCCGCCGACCGGTTCGCCGTCCGGGCCCGCGACGTCCAGGAAGGGCCAGTCGAAGGTGCGGGTCGCGCGGGCGAGGAGGTCTTTGACGGGCGGGACCTGGGCGAGGGAGAAGACGCCGACGATGAGGGCGTACGGCGCGTAGGCCCGTACGACGTCGGCGCGGGAGTCGCGTACGTCGAGGTCCGCGCTGCGGGTGCCGGTCAGCACGGCGGCCCGTACCGGCTCGGCGGCGGGCCTGCGGGCGCCGGGTACGGCGACCAGCGCGGCGGCGCCCGCGAGGGCCGCGCCGATGTCGGCGAGCTGCGCGGACACGTAGTTGGCGGCCGCGAACTGCACGGCGGCGAAGGCCAGTCCGCAGGCGAGCGCGGGCATCCAGGTCTCGCGCAGGCCGCGCCGCCCGTCGACCAGGAAGACCAGCAGCAGCGGTACGACGAGGGCGAGCAGCGGCGTCTGGCGGCCGACGACCGGCGCGACGGCGTCCAGTGGCAGGCCGGTGACCTGGGCGAGCGTCACCACGGGTGTGCCCATGGCGCCGAAGGCGACCGGCGCGGTGTTGGCGACGAGCGCGACGACGGCGGCCCGTACCGGGGTGAAGCCCAGCGCGACCAGCATCACCGCGCTGATCGCGACGGGCGCTCCGAACCCGGCGAGCGCTTCGAGCAGCGCCCCGAAGCAGAAGGCGATGACCAGGGCCTGGATGCGGGGGTCGGCGGAGAGCCCGGAGAAGGAGCGGCGCAGGACGTCGAAGTGCCGGGTGCGGACCGTCATCCGGTACACCCACAGGGCGTTGACGACGATCCACAGGATGGGGAACAGGCCGAAGAGGGCGCCCTGCGCGGCGCTGGACAGGGCCTGTCCGGCGGGCATCCGGTAGCCGAGGCAGGCGGTGGCGAGGGCGACGGCGAGGCCGGTGAGCCCGGCGAGGTGGGCGCGCATCCGTACGGCGCCGAGCAGGACGAGGACGGTGACCAGCGGGAGTGCGGCGACGAGTGCGGACAGGGCGAGCGAACCGGCTACGGGTTCCAGCTGCTGCACGAACTCCGGCTGCTGTACGGGCCCCAGCTGTTGCACGGATCCCAGCTGCTGCACGAACTCCCGCTGCTGTACGGACACACGGCCTCCCGGTGGACAGCTCCCCGTCACTTCCGGCATACGGAAGCGGATCATTCGGGAGTGGAGGCATGGTGGTGTCCGGGCCGAGGCGGCGTCAATGCCGCGGGCGAAAGTGACCGGGAGCGGGGCACACCGCCCCGCTCCCCGCCGTCAGTTGTCCGGCGACCGCAGGACCCGCAGGTGGCCCCGGCGGGCGACCTCCATCGGGTGGGCGTCGCGCCCGTTGGGGCCGCTGACCTGTGGGGCGTTGCCGCCGCCCGCCGCGCGCTCCTGGGGCCGGGCCGCCTCGCGCACCGCGTTGGCGAGCGCTTCGAGGTCGTCGCCGCTGGGGCGGGGCGGGCCGGTGTCGGTGGCCAGGCGCACGACTTCCCAGCCGCGCGGCGCGGTCAGCCGCTCGGAGTGCTCGGCGCACAGGTCGTAGCAGTGGGGCTCGGCGTAGGTGGCGAGCGGACCGAGCACAGCGGTCGAATCCGCGTAGACGTACGTCAGCGTTGCGACGGCGGGGCGGCCGCACGCAGTGCGCGAACAGCGACGTACAGGGCTCACGACGTTGGACGGTACCGCACTCTTGAGCGGGCCGCGATGACTCTCCACGACCTCACCCAACCGTGTCGTCCCGGTTCGTCCGGTGCGCCTGACCTGCGGGCGCTCGGGCCGGACGATGCGGTGAACACTGCGCCGGACGGCGCAGGGCGTCGAAACCTGTCACGACTCTATACATTTCACGTCATTCCCCATGCCCTTCATGGTCCGATGCGGGGCCGCGACCGGACTCAACGAGCCTACGACCGGTCACTCGACGACATGGCACCGGATCCGCCGCTCTTCCGCGCCGCCCGCCCCCGGACGGTTACGCTCGGTTCTGATGGACAGCCCCGTACCTCCTCCGGCCGACGCCGGCGGAACCCCCGCACCGACCGGCACCGGCGGCTCCTCCGCCGCGCCCGGCGGCGCCGCGCGGCCCCCCGCCCCGGCGGGCCCCCGCCCGCGACGGCGCGACCGGCACGGCCGCGGAATGCGCGGGCCGGTCGCCCCGCCCCAGGTGCCGCTCTCGGTCAGCCGCGCGGACTCCTTCGTCGACCTGGTCTACGACTCACGGGACCGGCTGGAGCGGCGCTGGCCGCAGCTGGCGGACGTCGACTTCCTGGTCGTCGAGGTGCCCGGGTTCGGCCCGGACGCGGACGCCGGGCCGGCCGGCGACGAGGAGACGGTGCCGCTGGGCCGGCTGCTGCCCGCCAGCGGCGACCAGCCGGAACGGGTGATCGTCTACCGCCGCCCGGTCGAGATCCGTACGAAGAACCGCGACGAGCGGGCGCTGCTGGTCCACGAGGTCGTCGTCGAGCAGGTCGCCGAGCTGCTCGGCCTGGCTCCGGAGTCGGTCGACCCGCGGTACGGGCAGGACTGACTCCGGACGCGGACGGAGAGCGGGGCCGGGCGGGCCTGCCCGTCCCGCGCTGCCCGGGGCCGGCCCCGGGCAGTCCGCCCCGCCTCACTTCGTGAGCAGTGACAGGTCCTCCCCCGCCGTCGGCACCACCACGGTCCCCCGGTCGTCCGGCAGTGTCTGCACGGTGAAGGCGGGCAGACCGCCCTGCGGCAGCTCCAGGGTCCGTGCCGCGTGCACCGGGCCGCTGCCCGCCGACGGTTCGACGGTCAGCGCGTAGGAGCCCTTGAGGCCCTGGGGGCGCGGCGGTTCGACGGCGAGGGTGCTGCCGCCCTTGACCGTGTACGTCTTCGACACCGGTGTACCGCCCCCGCTGCCCGCCGACGCGGTGACGGTGACCTTGGCGTCCTTGCCTTTCTGCGGTGCGACCAGGGACAGCGTGCTGCCCTTGTCCCGGTTGTCGGCGGCGGTGGCCCGCTGCCCGACCGGTCCGGTGGCCGGGATGAAGGCCATCTCCTGTTTGTCGCCCTTGCCGCGGGTGACCTGGAGGGTCGCCGCGACCGGTGCCTTGGAGCCGTCGGCCGGGGTCAGCACGAGGGAGCCCGCCTCGCCCTTGGTGAGGTCCTTGAGGTCGACGGAGGCCGTCATGCCGCTCTTGACGTGCAGTGTCTCCACGCCGGCCGGGGTGATCAGGCCGTTCGGGGTGGCCAGCTGGACCTTCAGGTCGGCGTCCTCCCGGCCGGGTGCGACGGCGACGAGGTGGACGGCGGTGGCGTCGGCCGGGATGCCCGGCAGGACCGCGCCGGGCGCGGGGTCGGCCGCGGCGGGCAGCCAGTCGCCGCCCAGTTTCGCGTCGGCGGCCTGTACGGAGGCCCCGACCCGGCCCTCGCGGGCGACCACGTGCAGTGCCGCGTCCTGGGTGGGGGCGCCGGTCAGGGTGGACAGCAGGACCGGCACCGTGGAGCGCGGCGGGACGGTGATGTTCTCGCCGGAGGCGGATTTCAGCGGGCCGTCCTTGCCGCGCAGGTCGAGGTCGACGACGGCCGGGGAGTCGTCGGGGTTGGTGAGGTGGATGTAGTCCCGGCGGTCCTTGCCGGTGCTCACGCCGGGGAACCAGAAGTCGGTGTCGGGTGCCGCGCAGGACAGGCCGAGCAGGCCGCGTCCGCTGCCGGCCGCGACGCTGGTGGTCTGCTGGACGGTCCAGCCGGGCGCGAGGGCACCGTCGGCGGCCCCGACGAGGGCGGGTGCGTCGGCACGGTCGGTGGCCGCGGTGACGGGCGTGCCGGGTTCCTTCAGGGGCGCGACGGCCTGGGCGTCCGGCTGCGCCTGCGGCTTGCCCTTGTCGTCCGGCTTGCCCTTGTTGCCGTCCGGCTTGCCCTGCTGGGCGGGCAGCAGCCCGGCGGTACCCGGGGAGCCGGCCTTGCCCCCGGTGCCCTTGGGGGTGAACGCGGTGTACGTGGTGGCGCCGACCTCCGACGAGGTGGGCGGCGGGCACAGCAGCGCGGACCGCTCGACGGGGAGCCGGGAGCCGCCCTTGGCCGTGGTGTCCGGCTGCCCGTCCGGGGCGGCGACGGCGGCGACGCCGGTGACCGCGCCGAGCGCCACGGCTGCGCCGATCAGGGACATGATGGTGCGCTTCACTGCTGGTCGCTCCCGTCGCGGCGGGGCTCGCGGTAGGAGCCGGGGTACGTCGTGCCGTCGCCGTAGGGCTGCTCGTGCGGCGGCTGCTGGGGTGGCTGCTGGCCGTAGTGGTACGGGTCGTGGACGCCGGGCTGGTAGGGGGCGGCGGCCTGGTCGGGGTCGGCCTGGTAGGAATCCGCGCCGCCCGCGTACGGCTGCCCGTACCGGTCCTGCCCGTACGGCTGCGCGCCCGGCGCGCCCTCGTACGACTGCGCGCCCTCATACGGCTGCGGCGCACCCTCGTACGCCTGAGTCGTGCCCTCGTAAGACTGCGGCGCGCCTTCGTACGCCTGAGAGCCCTGGTCCTCCCCGTACGGCTGCGCCGGTGCCTGCCACTGCTGGTACAGCTGCTGGTCGTACTCCTGCTGCCCGTACCCGTGCTGCTGGTCGTAGCCCTGCTGCTGCGGTACGGCGGCGTACGGGTCGGCGGCCTGGGCGGCCATCGGGTCGGCGTCCTGCGGTACCGCCATCGGATCGGGCAGCGGCTCCTCGCCGGTGCGCGCGGCCGGGATGCCCGGTTCCGCGCCGCCTTCGGGGGGGTCGGCGGCCTGGGCCGCCCGCAGCCGCCGTGCCCGGCGGCCTTCGCCCGCGACGGCCTGTGCGGGCACCGCGGCCACGCCGTCCTCGGGCAGGTCGTCGTCGATCTCGCGGCGGCGGCCCGGCAGGGCGAGCACGACCAGGACCACGGCGAGCAGGCCCTGGGCCCACAGCCACGCGGTGTGGCCCATGGGGTCGTCGTAGGTGAGGTCCAGGCGGCCGCCGGTCGTGGGCAGTTCGAAGGCCTGGGCCCAGCCGTCGGCCTTGACCGGCTTCAGGGGCTTGCCGTCGAGGGTGGCCTGCCAGCCCGGGTCTGCGGTGTCGGCGACGCGCAGCACCCGGCCTTCGGCGCCGGCGGGCAGGTCGGTGTGGGCCTCGACGGGTCCGGCCGGGACCGGGACCGGTGCGGCGGCGCGGCCCGCGCGGGTGCCGTCCTTGGTCTCCCCCGGCATGATCGAGACCCGTGAGACGCGGCGGTCCACGCGCCACAGGGCGCTGCCGTCGTCCTGGCTGAGCCGCATGAGGCCGGGGGTGGCGTCCAGGACGCGGCCCATGTCGCGGGGCGCGCCGTCGCGGACCAGGATGTAGCGGATCGCGTAGCCGCCGAGCTGGTTGCTCTGGTCGGCGCCGGAGCCGGCGACGAGGTTGGCGACGATGCCGCCGAGCCGCCGGTCAGCGCCGGCCTCGGCGGCGATGTCGGCGTCGCCGAGGCGCGCGCCGGAGCCGCGTACGAGGGTGTACGCGACGTGGCCGGCGTCGCCGTCGAGGACGAGGGTGCGGGCCCGGTCGACGGAGCTGGTGTCCTCGGCGACGAACGCGGGGACCTGTACGGGGTCGCGGCGTTCCAGCGGCCCGGCCGCGCCGGTGATCATCCAGCCGGCCGCCGCGTACAGCGGGGCGAGCAGCGCGGAGATCGCGATCAGCACGGCGACCGGCTGCTTCCAGCCGAAGCCGAGGGTCTCCATCCGGGAGCGGATGCCTTCGGCGCCCACGGCGGCGGCGCTCAGCAGCGCCAGCCCGTAGACGAGGACGGCCGGTCCGGCCCAGGCGGTGCGGTTGGCCAGTACGGCGAACAGCAGTCCGGTCACGGCCACGGCCCAGGCGATGCGGACCGCGCGCTGCCGGTCGTCGCGCAGGGTGGCGGCCAGCGCGGCCAGCACGATGCCGAGGAGCAGCACCCCGCCGGCGGCCTTCGGGCCACCGGGGCTGATGCCGACGAGGTCCAGTACGGAGGCCGAGCCCGCGCCGAGGTCCAGTCCGGCCTCCCGGAAGAAGCGGGAGGGGTGGGTGAGGAGGGACAGCGACCAGGGCGCCAGGACGACGAGCGGGGTCACGGCGACGGCGAGGAAGCGCAGCTCGTAGGCCAGGAGCAGGCCGCGGTTGCCGTCCAGGGCGCGCAGCACCAGCAGGGCGATGCCGAGCAGGAGGGCGACGGGCCAGACGACGGGGGTGAAGGCGGTGGTGAAGGTGAGCAGCAGGGCGTAGGCCCAGGCGGCGCGCCAGCTCGGCCGGGTGCCGGGGGACAGTCGCAGGCCACCGGCGGCGATGGCGGCCCGTGCCATGAGCGGCAGCAGTATCGCGAGGACGGCGGTGCCGATGCGGCCGCCGGCGAGGGCGCCGGTGGCGGCGGGCAGGAAGGCGTAGACGACGCTGCCCCAGGCGCGCAGCAGGCGGGAGCCGACCAGCGGCCTGGAGGCGAAGTAGGCGCTCAGTCCGGCGAGCGGTACGGAGCACACGAGCAGGACGGTGACGGCCAGTGAGGTGCTGCCGAGGAAGAGGGTGGCGACCAGGGCGAGGACGGCGACGTACGGGGGTGCGGCGGCGGTGCTGCCGGTGCCGATGGCGTGCCAGCCGTCGGCGTAGCCCGACCAGAGGTCGCCGAGGCTGCCGGGGACCGGCAGCAGGGCGCCGCCGGTGAGCGCGCCGGAGCCGAGCAGCGAGCGGCAGGCGATGAGCGAGACGACGAGCAGGAGGAGGAAGAGCACCGGGGCGGGCTGGCGGGCGATCCGCTTGAGCCGGGCGAACTGCTCGATCTCCAGGTAGTCGGCGTCGTCGCCGCCGGGTCCCGACTCGACGGCGCCGTGCCGTCCGGCGGAGGCGGCTTCGGGGGCGGAGCGGCCGGCGAGGTTGCCGGCGACCTGTTCGACGGTGGCCCGTACGGTCGCGCCGGGTGGCGGGAAGAGGGGCCGCAGCTCGCTGGCGTCCGTCGCGGGGCGGCCGCGTTTCTTGCGCGCGGCGAGGATGCGGCCGGGGCGCAGCAGGGTGCCGATGAGTCCGGCGAGTTCGTCGAGGGCCTGGCCGGGGACCTTGCCGACGAGGTAGGCGAGGACGCGCAGCAGGGTGCCGAGGACGATGCGCAGGGCGACGTACGGGAGCAGGGCGCCGCGGGTGTTGGCCAGGAGGGTGTAGACGGCGCCGGCCTTGTCGACGCGGTGGGGGCTGGCGGTGGAGCGGCCGACGCAGTCGATGGGGCGGCGTTCGCGGGCGGACGCCTCGGCGTGCCGCAGGACGGCGTCGGGGGCGACGAGGACCTGGTGTCCGGCGGCCTGGGCGCGCCAGCACAGGTCGACGTCGTCGCGCATCAGGGGCAGTCGGCGGTCGAAGCCGCCCAACTGCTCGTACACGTCGCGCCGGACGAGCATGCCCGCGCTGGAGACGGAGAGCACCGGGCGTACCTGGTCGTGCTGGCCCTGGTCCTGTTCGCGGCGGTCCAGGCCGGTCCAACGGCGGCCGCTGCGGGCGATGCTGACGCCGGCTTCGAGGAGCTGTCTGCGGTCGTACCAGCTGCGCAGTTTTGGCCCGATGACGGCGGTGGAGGGGCTGGAGTCGGCCACCCGCAGCAGTTCGGCGAGCGCGTCGGGTTCGGGCGCGCAGTCGTCGTGCAGCAGCCACAGCCACTGGACGGGTTCGCCGTGCGGGAGTTCCGGGAGGTCGTAGGCGTCGTCGCGCCAGGTGCGGCCGACCGGGTCCCAGCCGCTGGGGCGGCGCAGGTACGGGAGGTCGTCGGGGCCGAGGACGGGGGCGGCGCGGACCGCCTCGTCGACGGCGGTGCCGAAGCCGGAGCGGCGGGCGAGGTGGAGCACCCGGTCGTCGCCGAGGGCCTCGCCGAGCAGCCGGGCGGAGCCGTCCGCGCTGCCGGTGTCGGCGCCGACGATGTGCTGGGCCGGGCGTTCCTGGCCGAGCAGCCCGGCGAGCGCGTCGGGGAGCCAGCGTTCGCCGTCGTGCGAGACGATGACGGCGGTGACGACGTGCCGGGGGAACTCGGGGGTGCCGTCGTGGTATTGGGCGGCGGCTTGCGCGGCCTGGGCGGCCGGCTGACTGTGCACGGACATCGAGGTAGGGGCCCTCCCCGGGGGTCTCGGGGTCCTCCCCCGGCATAGCGCTGCGCTGTGGACTGCGACGGACGGCGACGCGGTGCGGCCGACGGCACGTCCCGTGGCCGGGTGCCCGTCAGGGCGCGTCGGTGCGCCTCGGACGCGGCCCCACACTAATGCTTCGGCGGTCACGTCCGTCTGCCGCGTACACAGCGGTCCGCCTCCGGCACGTGGGCTCCGGAGGCGGACCGTTGTCTATAGGGGGATATAGGGAGAATCGGTGGCCCGGCAGCCGGGCCGTCGCACTGGACGTCAGACCGCTGCCTTCTTGAGCCGGCGCCGCTCGCGCTCGGACAGTCCGCCCCAGATGCCGAAGCGTTCGTCGTTGGCGAGGGCATATTCAAGACATTCGGAGCGGACCTCGCACGCGAGGCAGACCTTCTTGGCCTCGCGGGTGGAGCCACCCTTCTCCGGGAAGAAGGATTCGGGGTCGGTCTGGGCGCACAGCGCGCGCTCCTGCCAGCCGAGCTCCTCGTCCGCCTCTTCGACCAGCAATTCCTGGAACAGCTCGGTCATGTGCGCCCCTCGTCTGTCTTTGCGTCCCCGTGATGCAGCCGTTACCGATGACGGCTGAACGACACGAGTGAAATTACAAGTGTGCCGATCCGGGCCAGTCAAGCCGAGATCTGCTATTGGGCCCCTTATTCACTCTGCGGAACCAAGCCTATGCAGAAAGTGTTCAAATCGGCAAAAAACAGGACACTTCCTCAGTGGCATCACCCGTAACTCCCCTTTCACACCCAAGGACGCGACGGGCGGCGCGGCCGTTGCACCCCGCTCACCGAAGCGGGCCAGGTCACATTCAGATCACGAGACCGCAACGACGCACGGGAGTGCGCGGATGTCTGGCCGTCTTCTCCGCACCTCGTCTGCACAAACCTTTCGCCGGACGCAGTAACCGGATGAGGTGAAACATTTCCCCCAAATCAGACACCCGGTTGACATGGGGCCGAGTACCCGGTCTCCTTGCATACATGCCAGCGATCCCTGCGCTCCGCCTGACCCGTGCCTACGGGTCCCGCTGCGCTGCCCAGGCCCGCTGTCGCTGTTCCAGCTGTTGACGCCACCGAGCTCCAGCTTCTTCTCCCCGCCGCGCCCGCGGTACGCACCACACCCGCGGTAACCGCAGCATCCGCAGTACTCGCAGCACCCCGCACGGCTCCCGTGTCCGCCACCCGCGTCCCGCGCGGCGGCGCACCCCATCCGCGCCACCCGAGCACCCTGCCGAGGAACTCCCGCACATGAACAGCGATGTCCAGATCGCCGGCGACCCGCTGGCCGTCCCGCACCTGCTCCCGCCCGTCCCCGCCCACCCCTCCACCGTCGCCGGCTTCGCGGGACTCGCCCGCGAGATCGCCGCCGACCGGTCCCGCTGGGCCCCGCTGGTGCGCTACGACGCCACCACCCGCTGGTACCACCGGCTGCGCGCCGTTCCGGCGGCCACCGGCCCCGGCCGGGCGGTCCAGGCCCCGGCCGGTTACGAGGTGTGGCTGCTGAGCTGGCTGCCGGGGCAGGGCAGCGGACGGCACGACCACGGCCCCTCCTCCGGCGTACTGACCGTACTGGAGGGCGAGTTGAGCGAGCGCACGACCGGCGGGCACCGCACCCTGGCGGCCGGCGCGCAGCGGGTCTTCGCGCCGGGCTACGTCCACGAGGTCGTCAACGACGCGCTCGTACCCGCCGTCAGCCTGCACGTGTACTTCCCGGGCCTCACCGACATGCCGATGCACAGTGCCCGGTGCGCTGCAGGCGCCTCCCGGGAAGCGGTCACCTCCTGACCGCTTCCCACCGGACGCCCGCCCCCTGACATGCTGGTCCCATGCGCATTGTGGTTCTCGCCGGCGGCATCGGCGGCGCCCGCTTCCTGCGGGGTGTGAAAGCAGCGGCGCCGGACGCCGACATCACGGTCATCGGCAACACCGGTGACGACATCCATCTGTTCGGGCTGAAGGTGTGCCCGGACCTCGACACCGTGATGTACACGCTCGGCGGCGGCATCAACGAGGAACAGGGCTGGGGGCGTACCGACGAAACCTTCCGGGTCAAGGAGGAGTTGGCGGCGTACGGGGTCGGGCCCGAGTGGTTCGGGCTCGGCGACCGGGACTTCGCCACCCATATCGTCCGTACGCAGATGCTCGCCGCCGGTTACCCGCTCAGCGCGGTGACCGAGGCGCTGTGCGCGCGGTGGAAGCCGGGGGTGCGGCTGCTGCCGATGTCCGACGACCGGGTGGAGACCCATGTCGCCGTGGACGTCGACGGTGAGCGCAAGGCCATCCACTTCCAGGAGTACTGGGTACGGCTGCGCGCCTCGGTGGAGGCGCACGCGGTGGTGCCGGTCGGCGCCGAGCAGGCCAAGCCCGCGCCGGGTGTGCTGGACGCCATCGCCCAGGCCGACGTGGTGCTCTTCCCGCCGTCCAACCCCGTGGTGAGCGTCGGCACGATCCTGGCGGTGCCGGGCATCCGCGAGGCGATCGCGGACGCCGGGGTGCCGGTGGTCGGGCTGTCGCCGATCGTCGGCGACGCGCCGGTGCGCGGCATGGCGGACAAGGTCCTCGCCGCGGTCGGCGTCGAGTCGACGGCGGCCGCGGTGGCCAAGCACTACGGCTCTGGGCTGCTGGACGGCTGGCTCGTCGACACGGTGGACGCGGGCGCGGTCGCCGGGGTCGAGGAGGCGGGCATCCGCTGCAAGGCCGTACCGCTGATGATGACGGACCTGGACGCGACCGCCGCGATGGCCCGCGAGGCGCTGGCGCTGGCCGAGGAGGTCCGGGCGTGAGCGTCCCCGGGCCCGCGCCGGCCGCCGCCGGCTCCCCCGGGCCGGCCCCGGCCGGGTACCGGGTGTGGGCGCTGCCCGGCATCCCCGAGGTGCGGGCCGGCGACGACCTCGCCAAGGTCGTCGCGGCCGCGGCGACCGCCGACGGGCTGCCCGGACTCGCCGACGGCGACGTGCTGCTGGTGACCTCGAAGATCGTCAGCAAGGCCGAGGGCCGGGTCATGGAGGCCACCGACCGCGAGGCGGCCATCGACCAGGAGACGGTACGGGTGGTGGCGCGCCGCGGCACGCTGCGGATCGTGGAGAACCGGCAGGGCCTGATCATGGCCGCGGCAGGTGTCGACGCGTCCAACACTCCGGCCGGAACCGTGCTGTTGCTGCCCGAGGACCCGGACGCCTCGGCGCGCGCCATCCGCGACGGGCTGCGGGAGGCACTGGGCGTACGGGTCGGCGTCGTCGTCACCGACACCTTCGGGCGGCCGTGGCGCAGCGGGCTGACCGATGTCGCGATCGGCGCCGCCGGGGTCCGGGTCCTGGACGACCTGCGCGGCGGCACGGACGCGTACGGCAACCCGCTCAGCGCGACGGTGGTCGCCACCGCCGACGAACTGGCCGCGGCGGGCGATCTGGTGAAGGGCAAGGCGGCCGGACTGCCGGTGGCGGTGGTCCGCGGGCTGCCCCACGTGGTGCGCGGCGGCGGCACGGACGCGGACGAGCAGCCTGCCGAGAACGAGCAGGCCGGCGAGAGCGAGCAGCCCGACGCGGGCGCCCGGGACCTGGTGCGCGGCGCCGAGAACGACATGTTCAGGCTGGGCACCTCCGAGGCCGTACGGGAAGCGGTGACCCTGCGGCGCACAGTCCGCGAGTTCGCCGACGACCCGGTGGACCCCGGCGCGGTACGGCGCGCGGTCGCCGCCGCGGTCACCGCGCCGGCGCCGCACCACACCACCCCCTGGCGGTTCGTCCTGCTGGAGTCCGAGCGTTCTCGTACGGAGCTGCTGGACGCGATGCGGGATGCCTGGATCGCCGACCTGCGCGGGGACGGCTTCAGCGAGGAGTCGGTCGCCAAGCGGGTGCGCCGGGGCGATGTGCTGCGCAACGCGCCGTACCTGGTCGTGCCGTGCCTGGTCATGGACGGCTCGCACACGTATCCGGACGCGCGGCGCAACGCCGCCGAGCGGGAGATGTTCGTCGTCGCCAACGGCGCGGGCATCCAGAACTTCCTGGTCGCGCTGGCCGGGGAGCGGCTGGGGTCGGCGTGGGTGTCCTCGACGATGTTCTGCCGCGACGTCGTACGCGAGGTGCTGGACCTGCCGGCGGACTGGGACCCGATGGGCGCGGTGGCCGTGGGCCGCCCGGCGGCGCCGCCCCGCCCGCGGCCGGACCGCACGGGGGACGACTTCGTGGTGGTGCGCTGAGCCCGTGTCCGCGGGGGCACCGCCCGGCCGTCGCTACAGCCGGGCGATGTCCCCGACGGGGAAGCGCGGGGCGCGGCGCGGCAGCGTCCGGCCCGACAGCAGGATGAAGCGGGCGGCGCGGTGCCGCTGTCCCTCGTACGGGGCGAGCAGGTCGAGCATCTGCTCGTCGGTGCCGTCCCGCCGCCCGGTCAGCGCGTAGCCGACGATGCGCGGCAGGTGCAGGTCGCCGACGGTGATCGCGTCGGGCGCGCCGTTGGAGCGCTGGAGCGCCTCGGCGGCCGTCCACGGGCCGATGCCCTGGACCAGCTGGAGCCGGTGCAGGGCGTCCGGCAGGTCCATGGCCGCCGCCTCTTCCAGGCGGCGGGCGACGCGTACGGCCCGCAGGATCGTGGCCGAGCGTTTGTCGTCGACGCCGGCTCGGTGCCACTCCCAGGACGGGATCAGCGCCCAGCCGCGCGGGTCGGGCATCACGCGCAGCCGGTCGAACGGGCCGGGTGCGGGCTCGCCGTGCCGCTGGAGCAGCAGCCGCCAGGCGCGGTACGCCTCGTCGGCGGTGACCTTCTGCTCCAGGACCGAGGGGATCAGCGACTCCAGGACCAGCCCGGTACGGGCGAGCCGTACGCCGGGGTGGCGGTGGCGCGCCTCGTGGACGAGGCGGTGCCGCGGGGTGAACGCCGCCGGGTCGTCGCCCTCCCCCAGCAGGGCGGGCAGCCCGTCCAGCAGCCATTCGGCGCCCGGCCCCCACGCCTCGGCCTCGACTTGTCCGGCGCCGGGCCGGGCCCGTACGCACAGGGTGGCCGGGCCCCGCGGGGTGCGGCTGGCCCGCCAGACGGCGCCGTCCACCACCCGGAACGCCGGGTCGCCGGGGCCGCGACCGAGCACACCGAGGGTGCGGTGCAGGTCGTACGGGCCGGGCGGGACCCAGGTGCGGCGGAGGGGGGTGGGCATCCGGCCAGGGTAAGTGATGCGGGTGTACGGGCGCGGGGCTCAGGGTTCGCGGGCGCGGGGCCCGGGGCGCCGCGAGGGCCGGCGCCTGTCCGGGGCCGGCCGGTGCGCGGTCTACCGGTCCGACGAGAAACGGACCGACGCCTCCGGTATCTCGGCGCCGCACCACACCCGTATGCCGTCGCGCAGCTCGTTGTCCGCGCCGATGCGCGCGCCGTCGCCGATGACCGCGCCTTCCAGGACGGTACGCGCCCCGATGCGCGCTCCGGCGCCGATCAGCGAGTCGCGTACGCGGGCGCCCGGCTCGACGACGGCGTCCTCCAGGACGGTGCTGCCGTCGATGCGCGCCCCGGCGCCGACCCGGGCCCGTGAGCCGACGGCCGTACCGCCGGTGATCTTGGCGTCCGGGGCGACGTCGGCGGTGTCCATGATCAGGCGGTCGCCGCAGCGGCCGGGGACGGCCGGGGACGGCGCGCGGCCCAGCACCAGGTCGGCGGAGCCGCGGACGAAGGCCTGCGGGGTGCCCAGGTCGAGCCAGTAGGTGGAGTCGACCATGCCCTGGAGGTGGGCGCCGCTCTCCAGCAGGCCGGGGAAGGTCTCGCGTTCGACGGAGACCGGGCGGCCGGTGGGGATGGTGTCGATGACCGAGCGGTTGAAGACGTAGGCGCCCGCGTTGATCTGGTCGGTGACGATCTCCTCGGGCGTCTGCGGCTTCTCCAGGAAGGCGGTGACCCGGCCGTCGGCGTCGGTGGGCACCAGACCGAAGGCGCGCGGGTCGGCGACCTTGGTCAGGTGCAGGGAGACATCGGCGCCCGTGGTGCGGTGGGTGTCCACCAGGGCCTCGATGTCCAGTCCGGTGAGGATGTCGCCGTTGAAGATCAGAACCGGGTCGCCGGGTGCCGAATGCAAACGGGAGGCGACGTTGCGGATGGCGCCGCCGGTGCCCAGCGGCTCCTCCTCGGTGACGTACTCCAGGTGGAGGCCGAGCGCGGACCCGTCCCCGAAGTACGGCTCGAAGACCTCGGCGAGGTAGGAGGTGGCCAGCACGATGTGTTCCACGCCCGCGGCGCGGGCCCGCGCCAGCTGGTGGGTGAGGAAGGGGACGCCTGCGGCCGGGACCATCGGCTTGGGCGTGTGCACCGTCAGCGGGCGCAACCGGGTGCCCTTGCCGCCGACCAGAAGGATCGCTTCAGTCACCTTGTCTTCTCTGCTTCCTGCTGGGGTCGGCCGGTCGGCGGACCAGTGTAGGCAGATGCTTTCGAACGCCCTTTCAGCGGCCTTGGAGGCGGGCCGCGGAACTGCGTGCGGTGCCGAGCTTGCTGTAGAGACGGTCTCCGGGGCACTGGGTGTTGAAGCCGTCCCGGTGTCCGGAGATGGCGTGCAGCTTAGCCCGGGTGCCCTTCTTGAACCGATTGCCTCCGCCGGACACTAGGGAAGTTGTGGCTCGCGGGTCCACTCCGTGGAGGCCGAGTTTCCATGCCGTCAGCTTCGCCAGCGCGGACACGGCCGGGGCCGGCGCGTTTGCATTCTCGAACGATCCGAGGACGGCGATGCCCATGCTGTTCGCGTTGAAACCGCGGGTGTGGGCGCCCATCACCGGCCTGGCGACGCCGCCCGCACGGCCTTCGTAGATGGTGCCGCACTTGTCGATGAGGAAGTTGTAGCCCATGTCGCGCCAGCCGCTGCTCTTGACGTGGAAGCGGTAGATGCCGCGCAGGACCGCGGGCGCCTGTGAGCACCGGTAGTGGTTGCCGGTGGCACTGTGGTGGACGAAGGCCGCCCGGATGGTCCTGGTGTACACGAGCTTCCGCTCGCGCAGCTTCTCGTCGGCGCCCCAGCCGGCCCGGGTGACGATGGCCGGGCGCGGGCCGATGTGGGAGCGGGGGTTGTCGGGGCGGGGGGTGGCGGTGGGGCGCGGGGTGGAGGGCTCGTCGTCGTAGTCATCGCCGGGCCCGGCGGGCCTGTCCAGCGCCGGGATGCGGAAGATGCCGAGCAGGGAGCCGAGGGCGGAGCCGGCGGTCCCGGAGTTGCCGCGGGGCGGCTTCGGACGGCCCTGGCCGGTGGTGTCCGCGCCGGTCCGTGCGGCGCGTACCTGGGGGGTGTCCCGGCCGGGGTCGACGAGCTCCAGGTGCATCCCGGCCGGGAGTGCCCGGCGCGCCGCCGTCCGGCCGCTTCCGTCGCGCTCCGGTACGACACGCAGTTCCACGGCGTCGGAGGCGCCGACCCACAGGGGCGCGGTGCTGCCCCGTACGGAGCCGCCCCGGCGCTCGGCGGAGCGCGGGTCGGGCGCGTCGTCGTCGTGGGTCCCGATGTCCTGCCAGCCGGACCAGCCGGCGCCGCCGACGGGCCGGGTGCGGACCTGGGCGCGGCCGTGCAGTTCGGCCGCCGGGTCGTCCCAGACGACGCCGACCAGCGAGAACGGGGAGACGCCGTGGGCGGACAGTCCCTGGGCGCCGGAGGCCGCGCCGCGGTCCGAGGTCCGCAGGGAGCGCAGCGGCAGGGAGCGGGTGCTGCCGGGGATGCCGGCGGGGACGGCCTGGGCGGGCCGGCCGGCCCGTACGGACTGTGCGGCGGCCGGCCGGTGGGACGTGCCGGCGGCGGACGGGCCGGCGGCGGTCGCCCCGGCGGGCAGGGTGAGCGGAAGGGCGAGGGCGGCGGTGCACGTCACGGCGATCGAGGTAGCAAGAATGGCACGCATGGAGAAAGCGTGAACGAATGGGACATAACATGCCATTCTTGAAACTGACGGCGCGTCGGCCGGGCCACCCCGCCCCCACCCGCCGTACGGCTGACCGGCGGCCGCCCCCGCGCGTACCCTGACGCCGATGAACACCACCGATCGCACCCCCGCCGACCTGCTGCGTTCCGCGCTCGCCGCGGACCCGGCCCGCCCGCTCGTGACCTTCTACGACGACGCCACCGGCGAGCGCGTGGAACTCTCCGTCGCCACCTTCGCCAATTGGGTGGCGAAGACCGCCAACTACCTCCAGGGCGACCTCGCCGCCGAGCCCGGCGACCGGCTGGCCCTGCTGCTGCCCGCCCACTGGCAGACCGCGGTCTGGCTGCTGGCCTGCTCCTCGGCCGGCGTGGTCGCGGACGTCGGCGGCGACCCGGCGGCGGCCGACGTCGTGGTGAGCGGCCCGGACACCCTGGAGGAGGCGCGCGCCTGCACCGGGGAGCGGGTGGCGCTGGCGCTGCGCCCGCTGGGCGGCCGCTTCCCGCAGCCGCCGGAGGGCTTCGCGGACTACGCGGTCGAGGTGCCGAGCCAGGGCGACCGGTTCGCCCCGTACGCGCCGGTCTCCGCGCAGGACCCGGCGCTCGCCGTGGACGGCCGGGAGCTGACCGGCGCCGAGGTGGTGGCGGCGGCACTGGCCGACGCCGCGGAGCGCGGGCTGTCCGAGGGGTCCCGGCTGCTGTCCGGCCTGCCGTACGACTCCTGGGCGGGCCTGTCCGCCGGGCTGCTGGCACCGCTGGCCACGGGCGGTTCGGTCGTCCTGTGCCGCAACCCGGACCGGCTGGACGCGGACGGCCTGGCCAGGCGCGAGGAGAGCGAGCGGGTCACGCACCGGGCGCTCTGACGCCCCGGCACCGGGCGCTCCTACGCCCCGCCCCCTCCCCCGTCCGGCGGACGCCCGGCCCTTCATGAGGGGCCGCCACGTCCCGGGCGGGCCATGATCTTGGGGTACGGACGCCCCCGCGGCCCGCATGTCCGCCCGCCGGACGGCGGCTCCCGCGCGGGCGGGACGCCGACTCCGGAGGGATGGGGACGCACACGTGAGCGACAGCCCGGAGAAACCTTCCGGCCGGCCGGACCCGCGGGGCCCCGCCGCCGAGAAGGCCGCGCGCACCGCCCCGCTCGCGGCCCCGCCGCTGGACCTCACGGCGGAGAGCGGCGCGACGGCCACCGGTCCGCGGCCCAGGCGGCGGTGGGTGCGCCGGGCCGCCCTCGGGCTCTCCGCGCTGGTGCTGGCCGCGGCCGGTACCGGCTGGCTGCTCTACAACAAGCTGGACGGCAACATCCGTACCGACGCGGACACCCGCAACGAGCTGGAGAAGTACGAGGCGGAGCGGCCCAAGTCGGAGCCCGGCGGCGCGGAGAACGTCCTGCTGATCGGCTCCGACCGGCGCTCCGGGGAGAGCAACGGCAAGTACGGCGAGGACACCGGCACCCAGCGCTCGGACACCACGATCCTGCTGCACGCGGCGGCGGACCGCCGGAGCGCGACGGCGGTCAGTATCCCGCGCGATCTGATGGTGCGGATTCCCGGTTGCAAGCGTTCCGACGGAAAGCAGTCGGCGCCGCAATTCATCCCGTTCAACTGGGCGTTCGAGTTCGCGGGTGCGGCCTGCACGATCCGGACGGTGGAGAAGATGACCGGCATTCGCGTCGACCACCACATGATCGTGGATTTCGCCGGATTCAAGAAAATGGTGGACGCGGTGGACGGCGTGGACGTGTGCCTGGAACGGCCCGTCAATGACGACGAGGCACATCTGCGGCTGCCGGCCGGCTGGCAGACGCTGCGCGGGGAGGAGGCGCTCGGTTACGTACGGGCCCGCAAGAGCCTCGGCGACGGCAGCGACACCCAGCGCATGGAACGTCAGCAGCAGTTCCTGGGGGCGCTGGTGAACAAGGTGCAGAGCAACGGCGTGCTGCTGCACCCGGGGCGGCTCTACCCGCTGCTGGACGCCGCGACGAGCTCCCTGACCACCGACGAGGACCTGGCGTCGCTTCGGGGTCTGTACGAATGGGTTCGCGGTATGCGCAGTATTCCGACCGACAAGGTGCAATTCCTGACCGTTCCCCGCCAGGAGTACCGCTTGAACGCGGACCGCGACGAACTCGTCCAGCCGGACGCCGAACAGCTCTTCCGGCAGCTGGGCAAGGACCGCCCGGTGGCCGTGCGGCCCACTTCCGGGCCCACCTCGCCGGCCCCCGCGGCGTCCGCCGTGCCGGGCCGGGCGCGCGGCGCCGCGGCCACGCCGGAATCCCCCGGTCCGGCATCCGGATCGCGTAAGGATTCCGCGGACGGTTCCGCCCCGCCGTCCGCGGCGCCCACGTTCCGCGGAACCACAGCGGAACGCGGGATCTGCCGCTAAAAGCTCCGCAAAGGTACGCTCTACTGCTCTCGGCTGCTCAAAAGCTGCCGAAAAGATGGGGTGAATTGCCCAGTTGTAGGGGAGTGGAATGTGTCACGGGCGTCGCTCGACGCTGAACTGGGCGGATAGTGTGAGCGATCCGGTCCGCACGACCAGGCTGACCGCGCATTGCACAACCGACCGACCGAGCGCCTTGAGGGGGAGGCGCCGCGTGGCACCGACGGAGGACACAAGGCACCGTGGACGCGCAAGGCCGTGGGCGAGGGGACGACATCGATCCCGCCGATCAGTGGGTGTTCGATCCGAACACCGGCAGCTACGAGTTGCGGCTCAACCCTGGCGACGCTCCGGCAGCGCAGCCGGCCGACCGCAAAACTCCGGCACCCAGACGCGGCAGTGGCACGCCACGGCCTGACGGGGGCAGTGGCACGCCACGGACCGAGGAGGGCCGGGGCACCCCCGCGCCCCGCAACCGCACGGGGCAAAACGGTTCTCGAAGCGGCGGTCCCCGGAAGGACAGCGGCACCCGCGAACTGCCGGCCCAGCGCGACCGGCGCGCCGGCAACCGCTCCGCGCCGCCCGGTGGCGGCGCGCCGAGCCGGCGTAAGCCCAAGCCGAAGAAGTCCACGAAGAAGAAGGCGCTCTACTGGACGTCCGGCGCGCTCGGCTTCGTCCTCGTCGCGGGCTGCGGCGGCGCGTTCTTCCTGTACCAGCAGCTGAACGGGAACATCTCCAAGGTCGACGTCGGCAAGGAGAACCCGGCGGTCAAGGACGGCCCGGTCAACATCCTGATCATCGGAACGGACGCCCGCTCCGGCAAGGGCAACCAGGGCTACGGCGACGCGGGCAGCGTGGGCCACGCCGACACCACGCTGCTGATGCACGTCTCCAAGGACCGCACCAACGCGACGGCCCTGAGCATCCCCCGCGACATGATCACCGACATCCCGGACTGCCCGACGAAGAAGGACGGCACGACCCGGACGATCCCGGGTGAGCGCAACGTCCGCTTCAACACCAGCCTGGGCCAGGAGGACCGCGACCCCGGCTGCACCTGGCGGACCGTCGAGAAGATGACCGGGCTGTCCATAGACCACTTCATGATGGCCGACTTCAACGCCGTCAAGGAGCTGTCGGAGGCGGTCGACGGCGTCGAGGTGTGCGCCGCCAAGCCCATCGACGACCCCAAGTCCCATCTGAAGCTCCCGGCGGGCAAGAGCATCGTCAAGGGCGAACAGGCGCTGGCCTTCGTCCGTACCCGGCACTCCATCGGCACCGGCAGCGACCTGAGCCGCATCCAGCTGCAGCAGCAGTTCCTCGGCTCGATGATCCGCAAGATGAAGTCCGGCGACACCCTCACCAGCGTTCCCAAGCTCTACGACCTGGCCCAGGCCGCCACCAAGGCGCTGACCGTGGACACCGGGATCGGCAGCGCGGGCAAGCTGGTGGACCTGGCCAAGGACCTCAGCCGGGTCGACATCAAAAACATCACTTTCGCCACAGTTCCCGTCCTGGACAACCCAAAGGACCCCGCAACCGTCGTATTGGACGAGGCGAAGGCCGGACCGCTGTTCCAGATGATCCGCGCCGACCACTCGCTGTCCAAGACGAAGGAGAAGAAGGACAAGGGCACCTCGGACGAGAAGCAGGTTCCCAAGGCTCCGGCCGACAAGGTCCGGGTCGATGTCAGCAACGGCGGCGGACCGTTCGGTGCCGCCCAGGAGACGGTGGACTGGCTGCAGAACAGCAAGGCCGCGAAGCTGTCGACGAACGCCGGCAACGCCCCGACGAAGCTGGCCGCGACCCGGCTGGAGTACGCGCCCAACCAGGCCGACCAGGCAGCCACCCTGGCCGACTGGATGGGGCTGCCCAAGAGCGCGCTGAAGAAGACCACCGCGGACGCGGGGCCCAAGGTCCCGATGAAGCTGATCCTGGGCAAGGACTTCAAGGGACCGGGCAAGTCGATCGAGGCGCCGACGAAAACGCCGGACGGCGTGCAGAACGTCAACGCCGACGACAAGAACATCTGCGCCAAGTAGCGGGACACGGCCGGGCCCCCGGCCGGTCCGCGGCTGCACGGGGCAGCCGGAAAGACCAAGCGAGCCCCGGCCGCCGTGACCGGCGCCGACTGACGGGGGAGAAACCCAATGCGGCACAGCAGTGCGCGTGGTGACGGGCCACGCCGGCGCCGGCCCGACGCCAAGGACCTGGGCTGGGACGACAGCCTGTACCAGAACGGGCAGGACGGGCCGCCCGGCCCCGGCGGCCCGCAGGCGGCGGGCCCGGGAGGCGCGACGCCCCCGGACGCCCCGGGCACTCCGAACGCCCCGGGCGCTTCCGGCGGCACCGGCACCTCGTCGGCGGGCAGCGGCACGAACGTTCCGCCGGTGATCACCGGCGGGGTTTCGGGACCGCCCGTGATCTCCGGCGGCGTCGCGGGCCCGGCCACGGGCGGCGGCGCCACCGGCGGCCAGACTCCCGCACCGGCCGTCACGGGTACGGCGGTCACGGGTACGGCGGTCGCAGGTGCAGGCGTACCCGGCACGCCCGGAACGCCCGGAACGCCCGGCACGCCCGCTGCCGGAACAGCCCCCGCCGGCACCGCCACCACCGGAGCGTCCCCCACCGGCACCGCCACCGCCGTCAAAGACGCCGCCCCCGGCTCCTCCCCGGCCGACGGCTCCGCGCCCGACGCCTCCGGCAGCCCCGCCGCGGGCACCGAACCCGAGGCCAAAGGCTCCCGGCGCGCCCGCAGACCGCGCAGCAAGGCCCGGCGCGTCCTGCGCTGGAGCGCGATCACCCTGGCCGTGCTGATAGTCGGCACGGCCGGCGCCGGTTACTGGTACTACGAGCACCTCAACGGCAACCTCCGCAAGGACGCCCTGGACCTGGGCTCCGGCGGCCTGGAGAAGCCCGAGCCGAACGCCTTCGGGCAGACGCCGCTGAACATCCTGCTGCTCGGCTCGGACGGCCGGAACAGCGAGAAGAACATCGAGCTGGGCGGTGCCCGGCAGGACGCGGACCGCAAGCCGCTGGCCGATGTGCAGATGCTGCTGCACGTCTCCGCCGACCGCAGCAACATGTCGGTCATCTCGATCCCGCGCGACACCCGCGTGCCGATCCCCGAGTGCAAGGACCCGGACGACGGCAAGGTCTACCCGCAGGCCACCGCGGCCATCAACACCTCGCTCCAGCACGGCGGTCCCGGCTGCACGGTCGCCACGTGGAAGGAGCTGACCGGCATCTACATCGACCACTTCATGATGGTCGACTTCGCCGGCGTGGTGGACATGGCGGACGCGATCGGCGGTGTCCCCGTGTGTGTGGACAAGAACATCTACTCGCACGACAAGAAGGGCCACGGCAGCGGTCTGAAGCTCACCGCGGGCACCCACTCCGTCAAGGGCGTACAGGCCCTCCAGTGGCTGCGCACCCGTTATGGCTTCGAGGACAACACCGACATCGGCCGGGCCAAGGCCCAGCACATGTACATGAACTCGATGGTCCGCGAGCTGAAGTCGGGCACCAAGCTCACCGACCCGATGAAGCTGCGCGACCTGGCCGAGGCCGCCACCAAGGCGCTGACGGTGGATGAGGGCCTGGGCACCGTCAAGAAGCTGTACGACCTGGGCGGCGACCTCCAGCGGGTGCCGACCGAGCGGATCACGATGGTCACCATGCCGTGGCAGTACGCGGCGGGCGGCGAGTACGTCGTACCCAAGCCGGGCGACGCCGAGCAGACCTTCTCCCTCGTCCGCAACGACACCGCGCTGGACGGCAAGGACAAGAAGAAGAAACCCGCGCCCGACCCGCAGCCCACCACGGCCAAGGACAAGCTGGACATCATTGTCCAGAACGGCACCAACAGCACGGTCTCCGGCCCGGTTTCCGGCCGCGCGAACGTGATCGCCGGCCACCTGGAGTCCCTCGGCTACACGAGCGCCACCACGGACTCCCGCCTCACCACCCAGGCCGACACCACGATCACCTACCCGGCCAAGGAGGGGCGCGGCGACGCCCTCGCCCTCGCGAAGGCCCTCGGCCTGCCCAAGGACGCGGTCAAGGAGTCCAGCGCGGCCGACCGGCTGCGGCTGGTGATCGGCAACGACTGGCGCAAGGGGACGGCGTTCCCCAAGCCGCCGGCCGACAAGAAGGAGGCCGACAAGGCGCCGGAGAGCGCCGACGCCCTCAACGGCGAGGACAAGAAGGCCTGCATGAAGGTGAACCCTTCCTACACCTTCTGACCGGACCGCCCCTGGGTGCGGCCGGGCGGCACCGCCGGCCCCGGGGGCAGGGTGCAGTGCGTGCCGTGCGGGTCCGCCGGTGCGACGGCGTACGCGGTGGTCCGTACCTCGTCGTCGACGCGCCGGTGCAGGGACGCGGTGAACGGCGAGGCGGGGGCGAGGGTGTCCAGCAGGGCGTGGGCGCGCTGGTGGAGGTCCGCGAGGAAGCGCTGGTACGGGGCCAGGTTGTCCGGGGCGTACATCATGGCGGCCAGCTGCCGGCGGTCGGCGGCCGATTCGGCGGCCCGGCCGAGGAGTTCCTCCGCCTGCTGCCTGGCCGGGTCGGGGGCCGAGTGCAGCAGCTGGACCAGGAGGTAGGTGGCGGTGCGGTTGCCGAGATCCTCGCTGTGGCCGGAGCGCAGGTCGTCCTCGTCGTTGCGGAACTGCGCCAGCATCCCCACGGCCTGCCCGAACTCCCCCCAGGCGGCGGCCCGCGGGTCGTCGGCGCCGGCCGCGCCGAGCGCGAGGCGGGCCGCCAACGTGGCGGCCATGGCGTAGACCGAGCCGCTCTTGTGCCGGTAGACCGTCAGGACCTCGTCGGGGCTCGTTCCGGTCGGTGAGCCGAGGATGTCGCCGACCTGTCCGTCGCAGGCGGCGGTCCAGCCGTCGAGGAAGTCCGCGGTCAGGCGCTCGCGCAGGGCGCCGGGCACCGGCAGCGCGGCCAGGGCGCGCAGCGGCAGGGCGTAGCCGCACTCCAGGGCCGCCGTCATGACCGCGGCCGGGTCGCCGCCGTACAGCCGGGGGCCGACGTCGCCGTCCGACACGTCGTCGAAGGCGTTGGCGGCCCGCCACCACAGGGCGTGCACCCCCGCCACCGGGACGGCCGGTTCGAGGGTGCCCTCGACGGCGCCGTGCACCAGGAGCGGCAGCGCGCATTCGAGGGGGGTCCGCCTGCCGTGGACGACCAGCCGTTCGAGCGTGGGCCGCAGGTACGCGTACCGGGGCCGGTAATCGTCGAGGAGCCCCGCCAGGTACTGCCGTACCCGCGGGAAGACCTCGGCGAGCCGGTCTTCGGGGCTCGGCCGCACGGCGGCGGACCGGGGGTGAGGGGACAAGCGGGTCTCCGTACGGTCAAGGGGGGGTCTGTACGGTCAAGGGGCCGGTCCGGGGTCACATCGGGAGGTCCCGCGGCATCGGCGCGCCGAGGGCCTCTTCGCACCGGTCGGCGGGTGCGGCCGCCCGGGGCAGGCCGCGGGCGAGGACGGCCGCTGCCGCCGACGTCGTGGTCAGTGCGGTGGTGGTGACCGCGAAGGCGGCGACCACGTCGGCCGTGGCGCGCACCTGGGCGAAGAAGAGGAACCCGAAGACGCACACGCCGAACGCGGCGCCGAGCTGCTGGGCCGTGGAGACCACACCGGACGCGGCGCCCGCGACCGCTTCCGGCACCGTCCGCAGGGTCACGGACAGGGCCGGGGTGACGCACAGGCCCAGCGCGCCTCCGACGCCGCACACCGCGGCGAGCAGCCACCGGGGGTCGTCGCCGAGGGCGCTCACCGCGCAGCCCGCGTACCCGGCGGTGGCGGCGAGGGAGGCCAGGAACAGCAGCCGGACCTCCGCGCCGCGGGCGAGCCGCGGCGCGATCAGCGACCCGCAGGCGAACGCGACCGCGGCCGGCACCATGCCCGCTCCCGTGGCCAGCGGACTCCAGCGCAACCCCTTCTGCAGCAGCAGCCCGAGCATCAGGACGAACGCCGCGAGCCCGCAGTTGAACAGGACGATCAGCACGATGCCGCGGCGGAAGCCGCCGAGCCGCAGCAGCCGGGGCGGTACGAGCGGGGCGCCGCCCCGGGCGTCCAGCGCGCGTTCGTGGCGCAGGAAGCAGGCCGCGACGGGGATCGAGGCGGCCAGACAGGCCGGTCCCCACCACACCATGCCGCCCGCGCCGCCCGCCACGAGCGGGACGGTGAACAGTCCGAGCGCGGCCGCCGCGAGGCCCACACCGGGCAGGTCGGCACGCACCGGCCCACGGCGTACGGGCGGGTGCCCGCCCGCCGCCCACGGCAGGAGCGTCAGCGCCAGGACGCCCACCGGTACGTTGACCAGGAAGACGGCACGCCACCCGAGGCCGAGGACGTCCGCCGACAGCAGCCAGCCGCCCAGCAGTTGCCCGCCGATCGCACCGAGCCCCATCACCGCGCCGATCGCAGCGTACGCCCTGCGCTGCGCGGCCCCGGTGAACAGGGTCTGCGCCGCCCGGTAGACCTGCGGCACCATCAGCGCCGTGCCGGCGCCCTGGAGCAGCCGGGCCACGACCAGGACGGCCGTGGTGGGCGCCGACCCGCAGGCGACCGAGGCGCCGGTGAAGACCGCCATGCCGAGGCCGAAGACCCGCAGCGAGCCCAGCGCGTCCCCCAGCCGGCCGCCGGCGGCCAGGCCGAGGGCGTAGACCAGCTGATAGCCCGCGAGGACGAGCTGCTGCTGTCCGCCGTCCGCGCCCAGGTCCCGTTCCAGCGCGGGCATCGCCACGACCACGATGAAGACATCGAGGTTGGCGAGGAACGTGCCGCACAACAGGACAACCAGCGCCGCCCATGGACGCACGGGAGGCACCTCCAGCCGGTCATCGAGCACGGTACGTGACGGTTGAGGCACGTATCGTAACCATGCCGATGCGTCTGTGCCCAGCCCGCGTGTGCTGGTGGGGCGAATGGGGTGGGTGGTGCGGGAGGGGCGGCGGCACGGGCCGGAGGACTCCGGAGGGCTTTGGGAGGCCGCCGATACGCGTCGGCGCCCGTACCCGTACCGAAAGTTCTGCATCCGGTACGGGTACGGGCGCCGCCCGCGTCAGTCAGGTGAGCGAACCGTCCGCGTGCTCACTCGGCCGCGGCGGTCTGCCGCGGCGCGGTCACCGCCGGGCGGCGGCTGGCGATGACCTTCTTGGCCAGCGACCGCGGGCTGGTCAGGAAGCCCCAGCCCCACGACATGTGCATGGTCGCCAGCGCGACCGGGACCTGGGCGCGGGCCTTCAGCGGCAGGCCCTTGCCCGCCGGGACCGAGCCCGCCGCGATGGCGGCCAGGTATCCGGCCGGGACGGCGAAGCCCCACGGCGTGACGAGGGCGCCGACGACGGTGCCCGCCGCGATGGCGCACACGGCGGTCGGCGGCGCCAGGTACCGCAGGTTGATCGAACCGGCGTGGTAGCGGGCCACGACATGGCGCCAGCGCCCATAGTCCTTGTACTGCTTGGCGAGCGCGCGGACGCTGGGCCGCGGCCGGTACTGGACCCGCAGCTCGGGCGAGAACCAGACCTGCCCGCCCGCCTCGCGGATGCGGAAGTTCAGCTCCCAGTCCTGGGCGCGGATGAACTCCTCGTTGTAGCCGCCCTGCTGTTCCAGCGCCTCGCGCCGGAAGACGCCCAGGTAGACCGTGTCGGCCGGGCCCGCCTCGCCGCCCGTGTGAAACGCGGCGTTGCCGACGCCGATCTTGGAGGTCATCGCGGCGGCCACCGCGTCCTCCCAGGCGTTCTCGCCCTCGGCGTGCATGATGCCGCCGACGTTCTGCGCGCCGGTCTCCTCCAGGAGGCGCACCGCGGTCGCGATGTAGTTCGGCGAGAGCATCCCGTGGCCGTCGACGCGCACCACCACCGGGTGGCGGGACGCCTTGATCGCCGCGTTCAGGGCGGCCGGGGTGCGGCCGGTGGGGTTGGGCACGGTCAGCACCCGGGCGCGCTCGTTCGCGGCGTTCTCGGCGACCAGCTCGGCGGCGATCTCGTCGGTACGGTCCGTCGAGGGTCCGAGCGCGATCACCACCTCCATCTCACCGGCGTACTCCTGTTCCAGGATGTGCCGGACGGAGCTGCGCAGATGACGTTCCTCGTTGAGCACCGGCATGATCACGGAGACGGCCGGGAGCTGCTGCGGTGGCGTGGCGTTCATCGCGGTCACGTTACCGCGTATGGGGGACGGAGGCCGACGGCAGCCGGGTGGCCCTGGGGGCGGCACCCGGCGTGTGGCGCTTTACAGCCGATCATATGGGCCTACGGTGACCCGGCCCGCTCGTTCCCGTTCCGCCCGGCCCGTCCCGGCCCCGCGCCCGCCGCTCTCCTCCACCTCCTCCCCCGCTCCGCCCTCTCCTCCCCCACTCCGCCCCCCACTCCGTTTCGCCCCGACCCCGCCGCGGAGGTGTCCCCCGTGACCGCACCGTCCCGCTCGCCCCGCCCGCCCGCCCGTCACCGGCGACCGGGCGGCCGGCCCCGCTGGGGTCTGCGCATCACCGCGGGCGCCTCGCTGCTACTGCTGGCCGCGGGCGGAATCGGGCACGCCATGGTCACCGGCGTCGAGGACGGCATCGCCCGCGTGGACGCCTTCAAGAACATGGGCAACCGGCCGGACAACAGCGGCGGCGACGGTATGAACTTCCTGGTCGTCGGCACGGACGGCCGGAACAAGCTGTCCCCCGAGGAGAAGCGCAGGTACCACCTGGGCGGCGAGCCGTGCCACTGCACGGACACGATCATGATGGTGCACCTGTCCGCCGACCGGAACCGCGCCAGCGTGGTCAGCCTGCCGCGCGACTCGTACGCGCAGACGCCCCCGCACACCGACGCGACCACCGGCAAGCAGCACCACGGCCACCCCGTGAAGCTCAACGCGGCGTACGCCGAGGGCGGGCCCAACCTGACCATCCGGACCGTCGAGCGGATGACCGGTGTGCACATCGACCACTACCTGGAGGTCGACTTCACCAGCTTCATGAAGACGGTGGACGCGGTCGGCGGCGTGAACGTCTGCACCACGCGCCCCCTGAAGGACAGCTACAGCGGGCTGGACCTGCCCCCCGGACGCTCCCGGCTCAACGGCGGCCAGGCCCTGCAGTACGTCCGCGCCCGGCACCTGGACAGCGCCTCCGACCTCGGGCGGATGCAGCGCCAGCAGCGCTTCCTCGCCGCTCTGATGCACAAGATCACCAGCTCCGGGGCGCTGCTCCACCCGGGCCGGTTCAAGGAGATCACCGACGCGCTGCTGGAGTCCGTACGGGCCGACGAGGGCTTCGGCGCGGACGAGATGGTCGACCTCGGCCAGGCCCTGCGCGGCTTCAACCCGTCGTCCTCCGAATTCGCCTCCGTACCGCTGGGCGACATCGACTTCCAGGTGCCCAATGTGGGCTCGACCGTGATGTGGAACGAGGAGAAGGCCAGGAGACTCTTCCAGGCCCTGCGCGAGGACCGGCCGCTGGCCGTACGGCGGTCCGGCCGGCAGCGCGCGACGGTCGTGGACGTGCCACCCGCCACGATCCGGGTACAGGTCGACAACGGCGCGGGCCGCACGGGGCTGGGCCGCGCGGTGGACAAGTCCCTGCGCGCGACCGGCTTCGACACCACCGGCGCCCCGGGCAACGCCACCACCCGCGTACGGCAGACCGCGATCACCTACGACCCGCGCTGGAACCGCTCGGTACGCTCCCTCGCCGCCGCCCTGCCCGGGGCGGCCCTGCGCCAGGCCCCCAGCCAGGGCCCGGTGCTGCGCGTCACGGTCGGCAAGGACTTCAAGGCGGTCCACCGGGTCCGCTCCGACGACCCGACCCAGCCGTCGGGCTCCGGCGACTTCGGGACGCTGACCGGGGACGAGGCGGCGTGTCCCTGAGCTTGAGACCTCCCCCTCACCGAAGCGGGCCGCATCCGCCGCGCCTACGAGATCACCGCCGAAGCATCCCTCGGCCTGACCCGGCCGGAGACCCCGTAACCACGACCGTTACGAGCCGCCCCCTCGCCCCGCCGATCCGACCGCGAACCCCGGGCCGGAGCCCCGTGACCGCGACCGTTACCGACCGCGTCCTGCCTACTCGTCGATCCCGTCCGCCACCCGCTGGGCCCGCAGCTCCTTGATCGCGCGCCGCCGGGCCAGCCGGTGGGTACGGCGGATCTGGGCCTCCTGGTAACGGCGCTTGTCCCGCTCGGTCTCCGGGACCACCGGCGGTACGGCGCGCGGCTTGCCGTCCTCGTCCACCGCCGCGAAGACCAGATAGGCCGAGCCGACCTGCGTCGCGGGCGTCGACTCGTTCCAGCGCTCGGCCAGCACCCGCACCCCGATCTCCATCGAGGACCGCCCGGTCCAGTTGACCTGGGCCTTCACATGCACCAGGTCCCCCACCCGGACCGGCTCCAAGAACGCCATCTCGTCCATGGAGGCGGTGACCGCGGGCCCGCCGGAGTGCCGTCCCGCGACCGCGCCGGCCGCGTCGTCGACAAGTTTCATGATCACGCCACCGTGCACGGTGCCCAGCAGGTTCGTGTCCCCCGCCGTCATGATGTGCGACAGCGTCGTACGGGAGACGGAGGTGGGCTTGCCCGGAAGGTCGCCCTCCGGGCCGGTGGTGACGAGATCGGTCATGCGCCCAGCTTATGCGCGGGGCGCACACTCCTTCCCCGGCGCCCACCCCACACCACCCACGCCCCCTCTCACCCCAAGCCCCCTCCACCTCCCCCCACCCGAATAATCCCCTCCGCCCGTATTACGCAAGCGACGCCCCGCGTCACTTTGCATCAGCTCTGCAACAGCGACGGCCCGATCTCGTACCTGGCCTGTATGGGGGCCCCGTAGGCCAGGCAGACTTCCCTCATGAACGAGTGGCCTGGGTCCGACAACAGAGACCGGTACGGACGTGGCAGCGGCGCCGAGCCGGAGGGCGCGCGCGCCCTGCCGCACGTACGGCGCGACGGGCCCGGCGGCCCCGTACCCGGGCCGGGACAGCAGCCGCCCGAGCCGCCGCTGCCGCCGCACCTCTCGCCGCGCCGCCCCCCCTCGGTCCCCCACCAGGGCCAGGGCCAGGAACCGTACGGCAACAGTTACGACGGCGGGCACGCCGACGGCTACAACACCGGCCAGGTCTACGGCGGCGGCCGCGGACAGGGCGGCGGGCAAGGCGGCGGCGGCCGTACCCCGCGTCCCGCCCCCAACTGGGGCCGCCGCATCAAGTGGACCGTCCTGACGCTGGTCGCCGTCCTCCTCGTCACCTCGGTCGCCACGTACTTCTGGGCCGACGGCAAGCTGCGCCGCGAGGTCGACCTGAGCAAGGTCATCGACCGGCCCGAGGAAGGCGACGGCACCAACTACCTGATCGTCGGCTCCGACAGCCGCGAGGGCATGTCCGACGAGGACAAGAAGAAGCTGCACACCGGCTCCGCCGAGGGCAAGCGCACGGACTCGATGATGATCCTGCACGACGGCGGCAACGGCCCGACCCTGATCTCCCTGCCGCGCGACTCCGACGTGGAGATCCCCTCGTTCGTCGGCTCCAAGTCCGGCAAGAAGTACGCGGCCAAGGGCCGCCACACCAAGCTCAACGCGGCCTACGCCGAGGACGGCCCCGAACTGCTCGTACGCACCGTCGAGCACAACACCGGCCTGCGCATCGACCACTACGTCGAGATCGGCTTCGCCGGCTTCGCCAATATCGTGGACGCGATCGGCGGCGTCGAGATGGACATCCCGAAGGCCTTCAAGGACAAGAAGTCCGGCGCCGACTTCCAGGCCGGCAAGCAGACCCTCAACGGCGAACAGGCCCTCGCCTTCGTCCGCACCCGCTACGCCTTCGCGGGCAGCGACCTGGACCGCACGAAGAACCAGCAGAAGTTCCTCGCGGCCCTGGCGAGCCAGACGGCCACCCCCGGCACGATCATCAACCCCTTCAAGCTCTACCCGACGATGGGCGCGGGCCTGGACACCGTGATCGTCGACAAGGACATGGGCCTGTTCGACCTCGGCTCGATGTTCTTCGCCATGAAGGGCGTCACGGGCGGCGACGGCAAGTCGATGAACATGCCCGTCTCCGGCACCCGCGGCGGCAACCTCGTCTGGGACAAGTCCAAGGTCTCCAAGCTCGTCGAACAACTGAAGAACGACGATCCGGTGACGGTGAGCGGGAACGAGTAGCCACTCCACGGACCGCACGAGAAGGCCCCCGCCTCGGCGGGGGCCTCTTCGTGTCCGCCTCGCCACGGCGGTTTCCGCGCCATGGCGATCCGCCGGAGCGGGGCCTGACCATGATCTTCTACCCGCCGACAACGCGAATAAGGCTGGAATTCTCCGCCTGAGTGGCCGACGATGTAACCATGCCGACCGAACCGAAGAAACGCAGCCTCCCGATGTGGCTCACGAAGAACGGCCGGCATATGGCGGACACGGAAATGGTCCTGTTGCCGTCCGAGGCGGAATTGCTGGTCGACAACGTGACCAGTGCGATGCGCGAAAATAACGGATCCATGCTGCACGGGCCTCTTCAGCAGTCCGCGACGGCTCTCGCCCCCGGCGTTCTGTACGTTCCGAAGCCGGATCAGTGCCAGTTCTGAGCCTGCCCTTCACCGGCCTTTCACTGTTTCTCCAGGAAGGCACACCCTCTGGCCACGAACGCCCCGAACCGTCAAGGCCGGGGCGTTCGTCTGGTTGGCCGGGGCCGCCCTACGGCAGGTTCCTCGCCATCACGATCCGCTGCACCTGGTTCGTGCCTTCATAAATCTGGGTGATCTTGGCGTCGCGCATCATGCGCTCCAGCGGGTAATCTCGGGTGTAGCCGTAGCCGCCGAGCAGCTGGACGGCGTCGGTGGTGATTTCCATGGCGGCGTCGGAGGCGTAGCACTTGGCGGCGGCGCCGAAGAAGGTGAGGTCTTCGGGCTTGCCGCCGGCGGAGATGCGCTCGGACTTGGCGGCGGCGGCGTAGGTGAGCTGGCGGGCGGCCTCCAGCTTCATGGCCATGTCGGCGAGCATGAACTGCACGCCCTGGAAGTCGCCGATCGGCTTGCCGAACTGCTTGCGCTCCTGGACATAGCCCTTGGCGTAGTCCAGGGCGCCCTGGGCGATGCCGAGGGCCTGGGCCGCGATGGTGATGCGGGTGTGGTCGAGGGTCTTCATGGCGGTGGCGAAGCCGGTGCCCTCGGCGCCGATGAGGCGGTCGGCGGGGATGCGGACGTTGTCGAGGTAGACCTCGCGGGTCGGCGAGCCCTTGATGCCGAGCTTCTTCTCGGGGGCGCCGAAGGAGACACCCTCGTCGTCCTTTTCGACGACGAAGGCGGAGATGCCCTTGGAGCGCTTCTCCGGGTCGGTCACGGCCATGACCGTGTAGTACTCGCTGACGCCGGCGTTGGTGATCCAGCGCTTGACGCCGTTGAGGATGTAGTGGTCGCCGTCGCGTACGGCCTTGGTCTTCATGCCGGCCGCGTCGGAGCCCGCGTCGGGCTCGCTGAGGCAGTACGAGAACATCGCGTCGCCCTTGGCGAGCGGGCCCAGGTACTTCTTCTTCAGCTCCTCGGAGCCGGAGAGGATCACGGGGAGGGAGCCGAGCTTGTTGACCGCGGGGATCAGCGAGGAGGAGGCGCAGACGCGGGCGACCTCCTCGATGACGATGACGGTGGCGAGCGCGTCGGCGCCGGCACCGCCGTACGCCTCCGGTACGTGGACGGCGTGCAGGTCGTTGAGGGTCAGCGCGTCCCTGGCCTCCTGCGGGAAGCGGGCCTCCTCGTCCACCTCGGCGGCGAACGGGGCGATCTTCGCCTCGGCGAGCGAGCGCACCGACTCGCGGAGCATGTCGTGCTCCTCGGACGTCCGGTACAGATCGAAATCAGCGGTTCCCGCCAAGGTTTCTCACTCCCCTGAGAGCTGACTGCAGTGCTAACTACTGTTAAGTAACCCGAATTCTAGGGGGCTGTACGGCACTGGGGATACGTGAGTTTGCCGACAGCACCCGTACGGTCCCGGCCACCGGGCCCGGACCGCCGGACACCGGCCGGACTATGCTCAGGCAGCGCACTTCTCCCCGTATGCACCTGGAGCACCCATGGCCCTGAAGATCACCGTGATCGGCACCGGCTACCTCGGCGCGACGCATGCCGCGGCCATGGCGGAGCTGGGGTTCGAGGTGATGGGCCTGGACATCGACCCGGCGAAGATCGCGATGCTGGAGCGGGGCGAGACCCCGATGTACGAGCCCGGTCTGGAGGAACTGCTGCGCGCGCACGTCGCGGGCATCGAGGGCGCCAGCGGCCGGCTGCGCTTCACCACCTCGTGGGAAGAGCTGGCGGACTTCGGCGATGTGCACTTCGTGTGCGTGAACACGCCGCAGAAGCACGGCGAGTACGCCTGTGACATGTCGTACGTCGAGTCGGCCGTCGAGTCGCTGGCCCCGCTGCTGCGGCGCCCGGCGCTGGTGGTCGGCAAGTCGACGGTCCCGGTGGGCAGCGCGGCGCGGCTGGCGAAGCGGCTCGTGGAGCTGGCGCCGGCCGGTGCGGACGTGGAGCTGGCCTGGAACCCGGAGTTCCTGCGCGAGGGCTTCGCCGTGCAGGACACCCTGCACCCGGACCGCATCGTGATCGGTGTGGACGGCGGGCGGGCCGAGGAGCTGCTGCGCGAGGTGTACGCGACGCCGGTGGCCGAGGGCTCGCCGTTCGTGGTGGCCGACTTCCCCACCGCCGAGCTGGTCAAGACGTCCGCCAACTCCTTCCTGGCCACGAAGATCTCGTTCATCAACGCCATGGCGGAGGTGTGCGAGGCGGCCGGCGGCGATGTGGTGAAGCTGGCGGAGGCGATCGGCCACGACGAGCGGATCGGCAAGAAGTTCCTGCGGGCCGGTATCGGGTTCGGCGGCGGCTGCCTGCCGAAGGACATCAGGGCGTTCATGGCGCGCGCCGGTGAGCTGGGCGCCGACCAGGCATTGACGTTCCTGCGCGAGGTCGACTCGATCAACATGCGGCGCCGCGGTCATATGGTCGAGCTGACCCGGGAGGCGGTCGGCGGTTCCTTCCTCGGCACCCGGGTCGCCGTCCTCGGCGCCACCTTCAAGCCGGATTCGGACGACGTACGGGACTCGCCCGCGCTCAATGTCGCCGGGCAGATCCACCTCCAGGGCGGCCAGGTGACGGTGTACGACCCCAAGGGCATGGAGAACGCGCGGCGCGTGTTCCCGACGCTGGGGTACGCGGAGTCGGCGCAGGAGGCGGTGCGCGGCGCCGACGTGGTGCTGCACCTGACCGAGTGGCGGGAGTTCCGGGAGCTGGACCCGGCCGCGCTGGCCGAGGTGGTGGCCTCGCCGCGCATCCTGGACGGGCGCAACGCGCTCGACCCGGAGCTGTGGCGCAAGGCGGGCTGGACGTACCGGGCGCTGGGCCGTCCGCAGGCGTGAGGCCCTGAGACGGAACGCACACGAGGGGCCGTACTCCGCGGAGTACGGCCCCTCGTGCCGTTGTCGCTTCCCGTGCGTCCCGCGCGTCCTCAGCCGTCGAGCTGTTCGAGCGTCGCGTTGGACGGTCCGCGCCCGGCGCGCAGCGCCCTTGCGACGTCCTCCGCGCCGCGCAGCGTACGGACCGCGTTCTGCCAGGTCAGCTTGGCCAGGTCGGCCGCGGACCAGCTGCGGTCGAGCAGTTCGGCGATCAGGTTCGGGTAGCCGGACACATCGGCGAGGTCGGCGGGGGTGAAGGCGGTGCCGTCGAAGTCGCCGCCGATGCCGAGGTGGTCGATCCCGGCGGCCTCGCGCATGTGGTCGAGGTGGTCGGCGACAGTGGCGGCGGTGGCGAGCGGGCGGGGGTTCGCCGCCTCGAAGGCGCGGTGCACGGCCATGCCCTCGGCGGTGGTGTCCAGGTGGTGGAGGCCGTGCGCGCGCATGTTCTCGTCCGCCCGCAGCGTCCAGTCGACAGCCTCGGGCAGGATGAACTTCGGTACGAAGGTGGCCATCGCGATGCCGCCGTTGGCGGGCAACCGCTCCAGCACGTCGTCCGGGATGTTGCGCGGGTGGTCGCAGACCGCGCGGGCGGAGGAGTGCGAGAAGACGACCGGCGCGACGCTGGTGTCCAGCGCGTCGCGCATGGTGTCGGCGGAGACGTGCGAGAGGTCGACGAGCATCCCGAGGCGGTTCATCTCGCGGACGACCTCGCGGCCGAAGGCAGTCAGGCCGTGTGCGCGGGGCTCGTCGGTGGCCGAGTCGGCCCAGGCGATGTTGTCGTTGTGGGTGAGCGTCATGTAGCGCACGCCCAGTTCGTACAGCGCGCGCAGGGTGGCCAGCGAGTTGTTGATGGAGTGGCCGCCCTCGGCACCCATCAGGGACGCGATCCGGCCGTCGGAGCGGGCCGCCTCCATGTCGTCGGCGGTGTACGCCAGGCGCAGGTCGTCCGGGTAACGGGCGGCGAGCTGCCGCACCACGTCGATCTGTTCGAGGGTGGCGCTGACCGCCTGGTCGCCGGTGTAATCGGTCCGTACGTACACCGACCAGAACTGCGCGCCGACACCGCCGGCCCGCAGCCGGGGGATGTCGGTGTGCAGGTGCTCGGCCTGGTCACCGGCGATGTCGCGCCGGTCGAGGTCGTAACGGACCTGCTCGCGCAGGGCCCACGGCAGGTCGTTGTGGCCGTCGACGACGGGGTGCTCGGCCAGCAGCGCGCGGGCCGCCTCCATGGAGGCGCTCACTTGCCGCTCCCGAAGCCGAAGCCGGCCGGGGAGGCGACCTTGTTGCGCAGCCGCTTGCCCTTCTCGGTGGCCTGCTCGTTCAGGTGCTGCTGGAACTCACGCATCCGGGCCTGGAGGTCCGGGTCGTGGGCGGCGAGCATCCGGGCGGCGAGCAGCCCGGCGTTGCGGGCGCCGCCGACCGAGACGGTGGCGACCGGCACGCCGGCCGGCATCTGCACGATGGACAGCAGCGAGTCCATGCCGTCCAGGTACTTCAGCGGTACGGGCACGCCGATGACCGGCAGCGGCGTGACCGACGCGAGCATCCCCGGCAGGTGAGCCGCTCCCCCGGCGCCCGCAATGATCGCCTTCAGGCCCCGCCCGGCTGCCTGCTCGCCGTACGCGATCATCTCGTGCGGCATGCGGTGGGCGGAGACGACGTCGACCTCGTAGGGGATCTCGAACTCGTCGAGGGCCTTGGCCGCGGCCTCCATGACGGGCCAGTCGGAGTCGGAGCCCATGACGATGCCGATCAGGGGAGAGGAATCGTAGGGGCGCGCTGGGGGTCCCCCCGCACGGAGTGTGGGGGAGCTCGTTGAGGGGCGGTGGTCGGGCGACGGGCGGGCGCTCATTCGGTGATGGTTCCTCGCAGATAACCGGCGGCGTGCGCGGCGCGCTCGCGCACGTCGGCCAGGTCGTCGCCGTAGGTGTTGACGTGTCCGACCTTGCGGCCGGGCTTCACGTCCTTTCCGTACATATGGATCTTCAGCTGCGGGTCCCGTGCCATGCAATGGAGGTACGCGGAATACATGTCCGGATAGTCGCCGCCGAGGACGTTGGCCATCACCGTCCACCGCGCGCGCGGGCGGGGGTCGCCGAGCGGGAGGTCGAGGACGGCCCGCAGGTGGTTGGCGAACTGCGAGGTGATCGCGCCGTCCTGGGTCCAGTGGCCGGAGTTGTGCGGGCGCATGGCCAGCTCGTTGACGAGGATGCGGCCGTCGGCGGTCTCGAACAGCTCGACCGCGAGGTGGCCGATCACGCCGAGTTCGTGCGCGATGCGCAGCGCCAGTTCCTGCGCCTGGCCGGACAGCTCGTCGCTCAGGCCGGGGGCGGGCGCGATCACCGTGTCGCAGACGCCGTCGACCTGGACGGACTCCACGACCGGGTACGCGACGGCCTGGCCGTGCGGCGAGCGGACGACGTTGGCGGCCAGTTCCCGTACGAAGGGAACCTTCTCCTCGGCCAGAACCGGCACTCCGGCACGGAACGGCTCGGCGGCCTCCTTGGAGGATCGTACGACCCAGACGCCCTTGCCGTCATAGCCGCCGCGGACCGTCTTGAGGATCACCGGGAAGCCCCCGATCTCCTCGGCGAACCGCCCCACATCCGCCGGATCGTCGACGATACGGTGCCGGGGGCAGGGGGCCCCGATCGCGTCCAGCTTCGCTCGCATCACCCCCTTGTCCTGGGCGTGCACGAGCGCGTCGGGGCCGGGCCGTACGGGGATACCGTCGGCCTCCAGAGCCCTCAAGTGCTCGGTGGGGACATGCTCGTGATCAAAAGTGATCACATCACAGCCACGGGCGAAGGCACGCAGCGTGTCCAGGTCGCGGTGGTCGCCGATGACGACCTCGCTCACCACCTGGGCCGCCGAGTCCTGCGGGGTGTCGCTGAGGAGCTTGAACTTGATGCCGAGGGGGATGCCCGCCTCGTGGGTCATACGGGCGAGCTGGCCGCCGCCGACCATGCCGACTACCGGGAACGTCACGCCCCCAGGGTATCCGCCCGCCCGCGGAGCCCCGCCGCCCCCTTGGAGGAACGTACGAATACAAGTGCGCCATCCTCGCCGTTCCGGCCCCCGAAGATCGGCGGGGGCGGTACGCTCGCCGCCCGCGCGGAGGGGAAGGAACGCATGAGCGACGGCCGGATACCCGGGCGCACCAGAACCGTGGGCATCGTCGTATCGGTGGCGGCCCTGGCCGCCGCGGTCTACGCGGTGGTGACCCAGCTGACCGGCCCGGTCGTCTTCGGCGAGGACGACCGCGAGATCACGGTCTCCTCCGGCACCCCCTTCTCGATCCGCCTCGCGGACCGGCCCGCCACCGGCTTCCGATGGGTCCTGGCTGCGCCGGAGCCGGACCCGGCCGTACTGAAGCGGACCGGCGGCCACTACGACGCCGACGAGCCGGTCCGCCCGGGGTCGGGTGGCATCCGTTACGTCGATTTCATGGCGCGGGGCGCCGGACGTACCGAGGTGACACTCAGATACTGCTTCCGCTGTGGCACCCCGCAGGCCGACGAACAGGACGAGAACGGCAGGACGCTGCGGTTCCGTGTGACCGTGGACTGACATAACCCGCACGCCCCTGCCGTCCCGGGTGGCAGGCAGCACACAGGTCCCCTGGTTAGCATGAGCGTGCGGTTGCATGAGGACGACCGCACAAAGACGCCCAAGAACGCCCACCACAGGAGCTGAACGATCACGATGAGTGAACGGAGCGCACTGCGGGCCCGACTGGACGCGCTGGCCCGCGAACTCATGAAGTTCGGCGCCGTCGGGGGTGCGGGGGTCCTCGTCAACTTCGCCGTCTTCAACCTCGTACGGCACCTGACCGAGCTGCCCGTCGTCCGGGCCAGCATCGTCGCGACCGTCGTGGCCACCGGCACGAACTACCTCGGCTACCGCTACTTCACCTACCGGGACCGGGACAAGAACGGACGCACCAAGGAGCTCACGCTCTTCCTGCTGTTCAGCGTCATCGGCCTGATCATCGAGAACGGTGTCCTGTACGTGGCGACGTACGGGTTCGGGTGGGACACGTCACTGCAGAGCAACGTCTTCAAGTTCCTCGGCATCGGCCTGGCCACCCTCTTCCGCTTCTGGTCCTACCGCACCTGGGTGTTCCGCGCGCTGCCCGCACGCGAGGCCGTGGAAACCGCGGAATCCTTCCTGGCCGAGGGCGCGCAGACCCAGCAGGCCGCGAGCGCGGCCGCCGCCGAGCGGCCACGCGACTAGGAACGCGGGCGGCCGGGCAGCCGGGCAGCCGGGCAGCCGGGGACGAACGGCCGGCGCGTCCCGGATCACTCCGTGGACGGCTCGGCCTCGCGGGCGAGGAACAGGGCGAACACCGGCGGGTACTGCTGGAGCAGTTCCAGCCGCCCGCCGTCCGCCTCCGCCAGATCGCGGGCCACGGCCAGCCCCAGCCCCGTCGAATTCCGGCCACTGACCGTCCGCTCGAAGACCCGCGAACCGAGATCCGGCGGTACGCCCCGGCCCGCGTCCGTGACCTCGACGACCGCCTGGTTGCCGGTGACGCGGGTACGCAGCGCCACCGTCCCGTCCCCGTGCATCAGCGAATTCTCGATCAGGGTGGCGAGCACCTGGGCCACCGCCCCGGGCGTACCGACCGCCCGCAGCCCCTTCTTCCCGGAGCGGACGATGGCCCGGCCGGCGCTGCGGTAGGCCGGGCGCCACTCCTCGACCTGCTGCTTGACGACCTCGTCGAGATCGAAGGCGACGGCGGAGCCGGAACGCGGGTCGCGGGAGTTGGTCAGCAGCCGCTGGACGACGTCGGTCAGCCGCTCGACCTGGCCCAGCGCGATGGTGGCCTCCTCCTTCACCGTGTCCGGGTCGTCGGTGAGGGTGATCTCCTCCAGCCGCATGGACAGCGCGGTCAGCGGCGTCCGCAGCTGGTGGGAGGCGTCGGCGGCGAGCCGGCGCTCGGCGGTGAGCATCCGCGCGATCCGCTCGGCGCTGGCGTCCAGCACGTCCGCGACCCGGTCCAGCTCCTGCACGCCGTAGCGGCGGTGGCGTGGGCGCGGATCGCCGGAGCCGAGGCGTTCGGCGGTCTCGGCGAGGTCGGTCAGCGGTGCGGTCAGCCGGCGGGCCTGCTGCACGGCGAGCACCACGGCGGCCAGGATCGCCAGGATCGCGACGGCCAGGATGACCAGCAGCGTCCGGCCGATCTCGGCGCTCACCGCGGAGCGCGGCTCCTGGACGGTGACGGTCTCGCCGCGGTCGCCGTGCTGGGTCGAGGCGATCACGTCGCCCGTCGGCCGGGAGCCGATCTCGATACGCGCCCGGCCGGGCACCCTGATCTCGGCGTACCGCTTCGCGGTGATCTGTTCCGAGAGGATCTCGGGGGTCAGTTTCTCGCCGCTGCCCAGCCGGCTCTCCACGATGCCGACGAGCCGTACGGCCTCGGAGGCGACGCTGTCCTGCGCCCCCGACTGGATGGTGCGGGTCTCGACGATGACCAGCGAGACGCCGAAGACGGCGATCACGACGAGCACCACGGCGAGGGTGGAATTGATCAGACGGCGGCGCACGGTGTCCTCCGGGCGGGATGCGTTCGTTCTTCTACTTCTTCCCGCCCGGCGGCGGGCGCTCAGCTCTTTTCGAAGCGGAAGCCGACGCCGCGCACGGTGGCGATGTAGCGCGGGTTGGCCGCGTCGTCACCGAGCTTCTTGCGGAGCCAGGAGATGTGCATGTCCAGCGTCTTCGTGGACGACCACCAGGTCGTGTCCCAGACCTCGCGCATCAGCTGGTCGCGGGTGACGACCCGGCCGGCGTCCCGTACCAGCACCCGCAGCAGGTCGAACTCCTTCGCGGTGAGCTGGAGTTCGTCGTCCCCCATCCAGGCGCGGTGCGACTCGACGTCGATGCGTACGCCGTGGGTCGCGGGCGGCTGCTGCGGCTCGACGGACGAGCCGCGGCGCAGCAGGGCGCGGACGCGGGCGAGCAGTTCGGCGAGCCGGAAGGGCTTGGTGACGTAATCGTCGGCACCGGCGTCCAGGCCGACGACGGTGTCGACCTCGTCGGCGCGGGCGGTGAGTACGAGGATGGGGAAGCTGTGGCCTTCGTTGCGCAGCCGGCGGGCCACCTCCAGGCCGTCCATGCCGGGCAGGCCCAGGTCGAGGACGACCAGGTCGATGTTGCCCTGCAGACCGGCGTCGAGCGCCGTGGGGCCGTCCTCGCGCACCTCGACTTCGTAACCCTCGCGGCGCAGGGCGCGGGCGAGCGGCTCCGAGATGGACGCGTCATCCTCGGCGAGCAGTACACGGGTCATGGGCCGATGGTAGTCCCAGGTCTTACCTCCACGGGCCGGACCCGGTGCGCCCGGAGGTGGCCGGAAAACGACCCGCGGGCGGCGTGGCGGCGGCGTGATCGCGACCGGCGGGTGATCACGGGGCACGGGGGAGGCGGCAGGCGCAACCCCCGGTACGGTTCCCGGTTGATCATGTGACCGTTGTCTCACTCGTCCCACCGGTGCGGCTGCTGGACGTATGGTGTCCCAACGTCCGTAGCACAGCCTCGGGACCCATGACTCTCAAGAGACGTCATCGGTCCCTGTTGTGTGCAGGGCTGGAACCACCAGTCCTGCTGCACAGTGAATGACCTGTCGACCGGGTCCACCGCGCGAGCAGCACGGGGGCGTGGATCCCGGTGTCGCGACTGTCCCGCCGATTCCTCTTCCAGTGGCATCGGCCCCCGAGGACGCGGGGCGGGCAACGTGACGCCGGTGCCGGTCAGCCGACCCGGGCGCGCTGCGGTCTCCTCACGCGTCCCGAGCACACCTAGGAAGCACCATGGCGTCCAGCCTGACGAAGGACGCCGGCGCGCAGGGGAACCCTGCCAGCGACGGCAAAACCTTCTTCGGCCACCCCCGCGGACTGGCCACTCTTTTCCTGACCGAGATGTGGGAGCGGTTCAGCTTCTACGGCATGAGGGCGCTCCTCGTCCTCTACCTCATCTCGGGCGGCGCCGACGCCAAGGTGGGGGAGCAGGGCGGTGGCCTGGCCATGACCGCCGCGACCGCCTCGGCGATCTACGCGGTCTACATGGCGATGGTCTACCTGCTCGCCATGCCCGGCGGCTGGTTCGGCGACCGGGTCTGGGGCCCGCGCAAGACCGTGGTCATCGGCGCGATGGTCGTGATCGTCGGTCACCTCACGCTGGCACTGCCCGGCCAGGGCACGTTCTTCGCCGGTCTGGCGCTGGTGGCGCTGGGCTCGGGTCTGCTCAAGGCCAACATCTCCACGATGGTCGGCCAGCTCTACGACGGCCCGCAGGACCCGCGCCGCGACGCCGGCTTCACGATCTTCTACATCGGCATCAACCTCGGTGGCGTCGCCGCTCCCCTGGTGGTCGGCACCATCGGCCAGAACATCAACTGGCACGTGGGCTTCGCGACCGCCGGTCTCGGCATGGCGCTGGGTCTGGTCGGCTTCCTGTTCGGCACCCGCAACCTGAACCCGCGCAGCAGCGAGGTCCCGACCCCGCTCACCCGTGAAGAGCGCATGGGCTGGCTGCGCAAGGGGCTGATCTGGACCGTCGTCGCGGCCGTCTTCTACGGCATCGTCGTGGCCACCGGTTCCTTCACGCTGAACTGGGCGCTGATCCCGATCAGCCTGCTCGGCATGATCATTCCGATCTCGGTCCTGGTGCGCATCAAGCGCGACAAGGAGCTGACGCAGTCCGAGCAGACCAAGGTCAGCGGCTACATCTGGTTCTTCGTCGCCGCCGCGATCTTCTTCATGATCTTCGACCAGGCCGGTTCGACGCTGAACGTCTTCGCCGACAAGAACACCGCGGACACGGTCTTCGGCCTGCACTTCCCGTCGACCTGGTTCCAGTCGGTGAACTCGGCCTGGGTCCTGGCGCTCGCGCCGATCTTCGCCGCGATGTGGACGGCCCTGGCCCGGCGCTCCAAGGAGCCCACCACCGTCGTGAAGTTCGCGATGTCGATGCTGCTCGTCGGCGCCTCGTACTTCGTCTTCATCGTGCCGATGCAGATGTCGTCCGGCGGCGACAAGGTCAGCCCGATGTGGCTGATCAGCGTCTACATGATCCAGACCATGGGTGAGCTGTGCCTCTCCCCGGTCGGCCTGTCGGTGACCACCAAGATGGCGCCGCAGAAGTACGCCAGCCAGATGATGGGCGTGTGGTTCCTCGCCGTCACCACCGGTGACTGCGTGGTCAGCCTGGTCTCCCTGGCCGGTGCCGACCTCAGCGGTGTCGGGGTGGTGGCGGCCGAAGCGGCCCTGGCCGTCCTGGCCGGTTTCGCGATCTGGACCTCCCGCAAGAAGATCGAGACGTCCATGGGCGACGTCCACTGACGCTGCCGTAGCGCGTCCCTGATTCGCGGAGGGGCTCGGTGCCAGAGGGCACCGGGCCCCTCTGGCGTCGGTCAGCGGCGCCCTGGCCTCCGGCCGGGTACGAAGGTGAAGACCGCCCCGCCCAGCAGGACCACCGTGCCCGCGACGAGGGCGAGGGCGCGCAGGCCGCCGTGGCCGCTCGCGCCGGTCTCCGCGAGGCCGCCCGAGGTGCCGCCCGCGCTCGCCGGGCCCGCCGCGGTGCCGCCGGCCGTGTCCCCGCCTGAGCCACCGGAGCTGCCGGAGCCGCCGGACGCTCCGGAGCTGCCGCCGGTACCGCCCTGCTGGGCCGTGGTGTCCAGGGCGAGGGAGACGCCCGGGGCCTTCTCCGGGGTGCAGGTCGTGGTCGTCCCCAGGGCGTTGACGGTCAGCACGCCCGGCGTCAGGGTCGCCTGGCCGGTGGCGCCCGGGGTGTAGGTGCCCTTCAGGTCGGGGATCGCAATCGGCTGTCCGGACTTGACGGGCTCCTTGTTCGCCGGGCCCTCCGTCCGGACCGTCCCCTTGTCCGCACCGCCGACCCGTACCTGCATGGACGGTTTCACCGCACCGGCCGGGATGTCCGCCGGGCTGTCCATCACCGATTTCGCGAACTTCACGGTCAGGTCGTAGGCACCGCCCTTCTTGGTGGCGTTGATCTGCACCGGGGACGTGGCCTTCTTGTCGCCGATGGGGGTCTTGCAGGCGTACGGGACCTGGACCTGCTTGCCTTCGTACGCGGTGCCGTCGGGGTCGCCTCCGCCGCCGGAGGAGCCGGCCGTACCGCCTCCGCCGGTGGTGCCGCCGGTCGTGCCACCGGTGCCGCTCGTACCTCCGGTGTCCGAGCCGCCCGTGCTGCCGCCCGTACTGCCGGTCGTGCCGCCGCCCGCCGTGGAGCCGCCGGTCGTGCCGCCGGGGTCGCCGCCCTCCGTCACCTTGATGGTGGCGGCGGGCTTCACCTCACCCTTCGGAGTGCACTTCGTGTCCGTGGAGATCGGCTTGTTGACGTTGATGTTGTAGAAGCCGGGCGCGAGGGTGACCTCGCCGGGCTTCTCCAGCTTCAGGGTGCCCTTCATGTCCGGGAGCTTCATCGGGCTGTTCTTGGGGATCGGCGGGTTCTGCCGCGGCCCCCGGACGTTCAGCTCGCCACTCTGCGCGCCGCCCACCCCGATCTTGCCGCTGGGCTGCACGGTGTCCTTGCCCAGGTCGAGGACGTCGGGGTTCTTGGACGCCGCCTCGACCGTCCGCCACACCACCTCGACCTCGTCGCCGACCTTCGCCGTCGCGGGCGCGGTCACCTCCACCCTGGTGGTGCCCTGGACCGCGGGCAGCCCCGAGATCGGCGGCGGTACGCACTCGGTCGGGTACGCGGTCTCCGCGGCCCCGGCCGGCCCGGCGGCCGCCAGCATGCCCGCACCGGCGAGCAGCAGGGCGCAGCCGCCCGCGCCCGCTCTCCTGCGTTGCCTCATCACGTGGAACCTTTCGACGTCGGCGGGTCGGTGGGTGGTCCCGTGGTGGCGGACGGTGCGGTGTCCGGGGTGAACCACGGCAAGGAGGCGGCGGCGTCGGCGTCCGCCGTCGGGGCGGGCTCCGCCGCGCCGGGCGCGGGGGTGCGGGGGCCGCGGTGGCGTCCGGCGGCTGCCGCACGCCGGGGCTTTCGCGGGGTTGCACGCCCCCGCGTACGAGCGGCTCCCGGGCGCGGGCGAACCCGGTCGACGACCGCCATGCCGATACGGAAGACGGCGGCCGGCACGACGACGCACAGCAGGACCCAGAACAGCGTCACGCCCCACGGCCGCCCGACGCCCCACGGCTGCTCGGCGAGCACCTTGCCGCCGTACTTCAGCGACACGAGGTAGTCACCGTGTGCCCCGGAGGGCAGTTCCACCGGCAGTTCGATCCGCTGCTTCCGCCCGGCGGGCACGGTCCCCCGCCACTGCTGCTCCTCCCACTGCGGGGCGTACACGCCGTGCGAGGTGCCGACCTCGAAGACCGGGTCCTTGGCGGGGGCGGTACCGAGGTTGCCCACGGTGACCACGAGCCGCCGCTGCGGCGGCGCGCCGAACCAGGTCAGCAGGCCGCTGGAGCCTTCCAGCCGAGGCGGCGCCAGGACGCTCAGCCGCCCGCCCGCGTCCTCCTTCGGCAGCGGTGCGACCGGGTGCCCGGCCACGGTGAAGGGAGCGTCGTCGGTCGCGCGCGGGCCGGTCACGGTGGCGGCGTGCACGACGCACGGGCAGGGCTTGGGCGGCTCGGCAACCGGGAGGTCCTTGCGGAAGGAGCCGTCCGAGCCGGTGCTCACGGCCCGGCCGTCGCCGTTGGCGCAGGCGTTGGTACCGCCGATCATGTTCTGTCCGCAGATGAGCAGGGTGAGCAGCGTCCCGGGGCGCCAGCCGCGGCCGGTCACGGTGACGGTGCCGCCCTGGCCCGCTTCCTGCGCGGAGAGCTGGATGCGGGGGGTGGGGGCGGCCGGGGCCGCGGTCGCGGTCGGCCCGGGGAGCAGGAAGAGGCAGAGGGGGATCAGGAACGCCGAGGCGGCCCGGCCGAGCACGGCTGCGGCCCGGTGGCGCGCTCCACGCGCTCCGGCGCGCGCGCCTCCAGCGCCGGTCACGCGTCCACCGCCGCCGGTCACGCGTCCGCCCTCGCCCTGAAGGCAGCCGCAGCGCCCGCATACGGCTCCGACCCGGACGGATCCGACCCCGACGGCTCCGCCCGCCTCCAGCGCCGTACACGCCACAGGACCGCGCCCGCCAGCAGCCCCGCGGGCGGCAGGGCGGCGGCACCCCACGGCACCGCCGTGTAGGACGCCACGGCCGTCCCGCGTGCGCCGCCCGCCGCCGTCACGGTCAGCCGTACGTCCAACGAGTCCAGCGCGGGCGGATCGGGCCATGGCTCGGTCATCGGGACCCGGTGGCCCGGTGGCAGTGCGCCGGGCAGGGTGCGCGCGGCGCGGCGCAGGGCCGGGCCGAAGAGCCCGTCGGCGTGCACCGCGAGTCGTGGCGTGAGCATGGTGTTACCGCGGTTGACCAGCACGTACCGGATGACCGCCGCGCTCCCCCGGCGCTCCACCACCACGTCCTCGACGCTCAGCGCGGCGAGCGCGGGCCCGGTCACCCGCAGGCGCACCGGGACCGTGGCCGTCCGGCCGCCCCCTTCGGCGACGAGCGCGGCCGGGTGGTCGCCCGGCGCCGCGTCCCTGGGGACGGTCACGGTGAAGGGCACGTCCGCCCGGGTACGCGGCGGCACCCGTACGTCCTTGCCCGCCGTCGCGATCCAGCCGCCGGCCGGGGCCGGCCCGCCGCGCAGCCGGAGCGTCACCGCGCTGCCGCCGGGGTTGGTGAGCGAGAGCCGGTCCTTCAGGACCGTGCCGGGCGCGCCTTCCAGGTAGAAGTACGGGCGGTCCTGGACACTCGGCCGGGCGCCGCCGGAGGCGGGCGCGGCGGTCCACGGCCCGCCGCCCGGGGTCGGGGCGGACGGGCCGGGGGCGGGCGCGGCGTACGCCCCGGCCGGGCTCAGCAGCGCGACGGCGAACGCGAGGACTGCGCCCGGGGCCACCGAGCGGGTACGGGACGGCATCGGCGGCTCCTGGGGCTGATGCAGGTGCAGGCGCTCGGCTGGTACAGGTGCAGGCGCTCGGCTGGTGCAGGTACTTGGCTGGAGCTGTGCTCGTACGCCCTAAGCGCGCTTCTGACTGCGCCGTGTCAGCCAGAGGGCACCCGCCGCGCCGGCGAGGAGCACCGTGCCGCCGAGGGTGCCGAGGGCGACGGCGGAGTCGGCCGGGCCGGTCTGCGGCAGTTCGCCGCCGCCCGAGGTGCCCGTCGCTCCCCCGCTGCCGCTCCCGGAGCCGCCGGTGGTTCCGCCGGTGGAGCTGTCGGAGCCGCTGCCGCCCGTACCGCCATTGCCGCTGCCGCTGCCGCTGCCGCCCGAACTGCCGGAACCACCCGTTCCGCCCGAGCCCTTGACGTCCAGGGTGAGCGACGGCTTCGGGTTGTTGGCGGGGGTGCAGGTGGTGGTCGTACCGAGGGCCTTGATGGTGAGGGTGGCGGCGGTGAAGGTGACTTTGCCGCTCGCCTTGGGCGTGTAGGTCCCGCTCAGGTCGCTGATCTTGATGGGTGTGTTGGCGGGGATCGCCTTGTCGTTGGGCGGCCCGGACACCGGCACGGTGCCGCTCTCCGCGCCGCCCAGCCGGATCAGCGCGCTCGGTTTCATGGCGCCCGCGCCCAGTTCGACGGGGCTGGAGGAGACGCCCTTCTGGAAGGACATCACGAGCTTGTACGCGCTGCCGCTCCGCGTGCTCCTGATGTCGATGGGCGACACCGCGCTCTTGTTCCCGATCGGCGTCTTGCACTGGTAATTGACGTCCACGACGTCGGCGTGCGCGGCCGGCGCGGCGAGCAGGACCGTGGATCCCGCCGTCAGCGCCACGGCCGCGGCCAGGCCGGCCGCGCGGCGGCGGGGACGCGCGGCGTGCTGTTCGTAGAAGCGGGCCACCTTGAGTTCCCCTTCTCGCGGTTGAGCGCCGCCCGATGTTACTGACGGCACATCAGATGGGTGGCTCAAGGTACGCCGGGGACCTTGTCGAGGGAAGTCACAGAACAGGCCTGATCCGTGCGGCGCGGGGCGCCAGGGGAAGCCGGGGAGAGCGAAAGCCGGGGAGGGAGGGGTGCGAGGGGCACGTGGGACGCAGGAGGGGTGCGTCCGGGGCTTTGGCCGCGGGAGGACAGGCGTATCCCGGAGTCGCCCGTACGGAAAAAACCGGCCGCTCCCCGGCAGGCGAGGCCGTCCGCCGCGACAGATCCGCCACGGCGCGTCGCAGCCCACTCACGTACGGCCACGGAGCCGTGCCGTCCCGTCCCGCGGCGCGTCGCGCACCGCCATCCCGCGGCGCACAGGAGGGCCCCCGCCGGGACCCTAGGACGGAGCCGCCAGCTCCGCCCAGACGGTCTTGCCCGTGCCGTCGGGGTTGCGTACGACTCCCCAGTCCAGGCACAGGCGCTGCACGATGAACATGCCGTGGCCGCCGGGCCGTCCCGCCCGGTGGGGGGTGCGGGGCGCGGGCGAGCCCGCGCCGAGGTCGGTCACTTCGAGGCGCAGCACCTTGGCGTTGCTGCGCAGCCGCAGTTCCTCGGGCCCCTCCGCGTGCAGGCAGGCGTTGGTGACCAGCTCGGATACCACGAGCAGTACGTCCTCGGCGGCCGCCCGCTGGTCGGCGCCGGCGGCCGGCAGCCAGCCCCAGTCGTGGAGGGCCTGCCGGGCGAAGTCACGGGCCCGCGCAACGGCTCCCTGCACACCCGCCAGGCGCAGCCTGCGGATCTGGCCGGCCGGGACGGCCGGGGAGGCGGAGGGAGCGCCGGCGTTGCCCGGCTCCGGGCCGAGGTCGCCCGGCGGGTACGGCCGGGTGGTGCTCATCAGCGCTTCACCTCACCGATTCGCCATTTCACGGATAGCGGTTACCTGACAGATTCAACAGATTCAGATGTCTCCTGCCCGACGGGACCGTGAGAACACCCACTTCTTGGGTACGGAAGTTGTGACGCGGGCAACGCATACGGGAGGAACCCCCCGTAGTGCACCGTTCGCGCCACCGCCGTCAGTCGGCGAGAGCCTTGTCGAGGGAGTCGTGCACGGTGAACACCGCGTCCGCGCCAGTGATCTCGAAGACCCGCGCCACCACCGGCTGCATCCCGGCCAGATGTACCCCGCCTCCCCCGGCCTCCGCCTTCAGGCGGGCGCCGAGCAGTACGTTCAAGCCGGTGGAGTCCATGAACTCCAGTTGCGAGCAGTCGACGACCAGTCGCGCGAAGCCGTCCGCGACGCACCCTTCAAGTGATTCCCGCAACAGGTCCGCGGTGTGGTGGTCCAGCTCACCCGCGACGGTCACGATCGCGCTGGCACCCTGATGCCGGATCGCGACATTGAGCCGTCCCCGACTGGCACTGCCGACCGTCCCGCGGTCCATGCGCGTGCACCCCTCTTGCTGTCTCGGCGTCCGATTGCTTACGACTGCGCAGACCGAACACTACGCCTTCGATACACGCGACTGGTAGCCGAACAATACGTAATTCCCAGCAAACTCGGACAACACGCACTTGCCATCTTCCGGCAAACCCAGGTAGGCGTAGTAAGGACACATTCGACACGGCCGGCTTTGGAGGCGCCGCACACCGCAGCTTCGCGTAGAGGCATCGGCAGCCATATGCCGAGAACGATGGAGGACAACATGTCACCCCGGCTCGACGAATTGCGCACCGAAGACACCACGGAGACCGCGTCGTCGACTCCCTTGTCAGAGACCACCCTCGCGGAGGACGCCCTCACGGAGGCCGTCCTGTCCGAGGCCGCCCTGTCCGACCGGTCCCGAACGTCTCGTTCCCCGCAGATCACATCTGAACCGTCCGAACCCGATGTGACGGCAATCCCCGAGCTCGACGGACTGCCCGAGATCCCCCCGTACGACGAGGTGGGGCCGGTGGACGCACGGGCCCTGTCCAAGACCCTCTTCGAGCGCCTGGAGTCGCTGGAGGAAGGCACCCACGAATTCGCGTACGTCCGCAACACCCTGGTCGAACTCAACCTGGCACTGGTGAAGTTCGCGGCCTCCCGGTTCCGCTCCCGCAGTGAGCCCATGGAGGACATCGTCCAGGTCGGCACCATCGGCCTGATCAAGGCGATAGACCGCTTCGAGCTCAGCCGCGGCGTGGAGTTCCCGACGTTCGCGATGCCGACCATCGTCGGCGAGATCAAGCGCTTCTTCCGTGACACCAGCTGGTCCGTACGGGTGCCCAGGCGCCTGCAGGAACTGCGTCTGGACCTGGCGAAGGCCGGCGACGAACTGGCGCAGAAGCTGGACCGTTCCCCGACGGTGAGCGAGCTCGCCGAACGCCTCGGCATCACCAACGACGAGGTCGTCGAGGGCATGGCCGCGAGCAACGCCTACACGGCCAGCTCGCTGGACGCCCAGCCGGAGGAGGACGACAACGAGGGCGCGCTGGCCGACCGGATCGGCTACGAGGACCACGGCCTCGAAGGCATCGAGTACGTGGAGTCGCTCAAGCCGCTGATCGCCGAGCTGCCCCCGCGTGACCGCAAGATCCTCTCGCTCCGCTTCGTCGCCAACATGACGCAGTCGGAGATCGGCGAGGAGCTGAACATCTCCCAGATGCACGTGTCGCGGCTGCTGTCGCGCACGCTCGTCAAGCTCCGCAAGGGGCTGATGGTCGAGGAGTGAGTCCGGCGGACACTCCGCGGTCGCTGCCGGCCTGACGGGCCGGCAACCGCCCGCGTGGAAGAGGGCCTGCCCCGAAATTCGGGACGGGCCCTCCTCTGCGGTCCGGCGCGGTTTCGTGCTTTTCCGTGCTTCTTCGTGCTGTGCGCGCCTTTGTGTGCCTTACAGCACCGTGGAGAACTGCGCGATGGGGTCGCCGCTCTGCTGCTCGCCCGGCTTCACATAGTCGGCGGACACCTTCACCTCGTCGCCCTTCACGAAGTGCGAGCCCTTCGCCGGCTGGAGCTTCACCTTGAGGACGCGGGTCTGGTAGTCACAGATGATCTTGTCGGACGCGACGGCGCCGTTCGCCACCGACGTGGGGTCCTCCTTCTGGTCCACCTTGGTCATCTTGCTGACCAGGTTCCACGCGAGGCCGGTGTCGCAGGAGTACTTGACGGTCACGGACAGCGCGCCGCCGCGCAGCTGCGCCCGCTCGATCGAGATGACGTTGGCCTTCGCCGCGGCGCTCGGGGCCGTGGCCAGGGCGGCGCCGCCGAGGATGGCGACGGTGGCCGCCGTGCCGGCGATACGGGTCTTGAGACGGGTCGACTTCATGAGATTCCTTCCCCCTTGCGCTGTCACCTTTGTCACGTACCGGAGTTTTCTCCTGCTACGCGGGTGACTGCGACAGTTGTTCGTGTCGAGTACCGGACCTTACGTGATTCCCGTGATGTCCGGTACCCGCATTCCCTGAAGTCGCTCCCGTCTCGGGCGTGTTCGTCCGCCTCAGACGTATTCGCCCCGGTGCCAGACCCGGGAGACGAGGGGGACGCCCGGGCGGTAGGCGAGGTGGACGTGGGAGGGCGCGTCCAGGAGGGCCAGGTCGGCGCGGGCTCCGGGGGCGAGGCGGCCGATGTCGGTGCGGCGCAGGGCGGCCGCGCCGCCCGCCGTGGCGGACCAGACGGCCTCGTCGGGGGTCATCTTCATGTCCCGTACGGCCAGGGCGATGCAGAAGGGCATCGAGCTGGTGAAGGACGAGCCGGGGTTGCAGTCGGTGGACAGGGCGACGGTGGCGCCCGCGTCGAGCAGGGGGCGGGCGTCGGGCCATTGGGCGCGGGTGGAGAACTCGGCGCCGGGCAGCAGCGTGGCGACGGTCGCGCTGTTGGCGAGGGCGTCGATGTCGGCGGCGTCCAGGTGGGTGCAGTGGTCGGCGGAGGCGGCGTCCAGTTCGACGGCGAGCTGGACGCCGGGGCCGTGGTGCAGCTGGTTGGCGTGCACGCGCGGGAGCAGGCCCTTGGCCTTGCCCGCGGTCAGGATCGCGCGGGCCTGGTCGCCGTCGAAGGCGCCCTGTTCGCAGAAGACGTCGATCCAGCGGGCGTGCGGGGCGCAGGCGTCCAGCATGGGGCCGGTGACGAGGTCGACGTAACCGGCGGGGTCGTCGGCGTAGTCCGGGGAGACGATGTGCGCGCCGAGGAAGGTGACTTCGTCGGTGTGGGCGGCGGCGATGCGCAGGGCGCGGGCCTCGTCCTCGACGGTCAGGCCGTAGCCGGACTTGGTCTCCAGGGTCGTGGTGCCCTGGCGGAGCGCTTCGGCGAGGTACTTGGCGACGTTGGCGTGCAGTTCCTCGTCGGTGGCGGCCCGGGTGGCGGCGACGGTGGTGCGGATGCCGCCCGCGGAGTAGGCGCGTCCGGACATCCGGGCGTGGAATTCCGCGGTGCGGTCGCCGCCGAAGACCAGGTGGGAGTGGGAGTCGACAAAGCCGGGGATGCCTGCGCGGCCCTCGGCGTCGACATGACTGTCAGTGGCGGGTGCTTTGCTTGTCGTACCGATCCAGGCGACGCGGTCGCCGTCGAAGACGACGGCCGCGTCCTGGATCAGACCGAGGGGGCCTTCGCCGAGGGAGGGGTCGTTGGTGACGAGGCTGGCGATGTTGGTGATGGCGGTGGTGCGACCGTTCGCGGCGCGCTCCGCGGCCGGGGTGCTGGGGTTCATCGTGGGGGTGCTCTCCTTCGGCCGCGGGTTCAGCCGTGTACGGCCGCGATGGCCTCGGCCAGTGCGGTGGGGACGTCGGGCACGAGCGCGTGGACTCCGTCGCGTACGACCTGACGGCCACCGACGACCGTATGGCGCACGTCCGCTCCGGAGGCGGCGAATACGGCCGTCTCGGCGCCCAGCCGGGGCAGCGGACCCGCGGTGCGTACGGAGTCCAGCGCGATCGTCGTGAGGTCGGCGAGCGCACCGCGTTCGATGGTGCCCGCCTCGTCCCAGCCCAGCGCGGCATGGCCGTCGGCGGTCGCGGCGCGCAGCAGGGCGTTGGCGGTCCAGTGGCCGCGGGTGCGGGTGCGCAGCCGTTCGTCCAGCTCCATCGCCCGGGCCTCTTCGAAGAGGTCGATGACGGCGTGGCTGTCGCTGCCGAGCGACAGGGGGCTGCCGGCGGCCTGGAGCCGGACTGCGGGGCCGATGCCGTCGGCGAGGTCGCGTTCGGTGGTGGGGCACATGCACACGCCGGTGGTGGCGGCGCCCAGCAGCCGGATGTCCTCGTCGGTGAGGTGGGTGGCGTGCACGGCGGTGGTGCGGCGGCCCAGGACACCGTGCTCGGCGAGCAGTTCGGTGGGGGTACGGCCGTGCGCCTCGCGGCAGGCGTCGTTCTCGGCGGTCTGCTCGGAGAGGTGGACGTGCAGCGGTGCCTGCCGGTGCCCGGCCCACTCCGCGACGGTGCTCAGCTGGCCGGCGGGGACGGCGCGTACGGAGTGCACGGCGGCGCCGATACGGGCGTGCGGGCGGCCGTCCTTCAGGGCCGCGGCGCGCTCGGCCCAGGCTTCGGCGGTGCCGTCGGAGAAGCGCAGCTGGTGGTGGTCGGGCGCGGCGCCGAAGCCGGACGAGAGGTAGGCGGTGTCCAGCAGGGTGATGCGGATGCCCGCCTCGTCGGCGGCGGCGATCAGGGCTTCGCCCATCGCGTTGGGGTCGGCGTAGCGGGTGCCGCCGGGCCCGTGGTGGAGGTAGTGGAATTCGCCGACGCAGGTGATGCCCGCCAGCGCCATCTCCGCGTACACGGCCCGCGCGAGGGCGTGATAGGAGTCGGGGGTGAGCCGGGAGGCGACCTGGTACATGACTTCGCGCCAGGTCCAGAAGGTGCCGGAGCCGACCTGGACGGTGCCGCGCAGGGCCCGGTGGAAGGCGTGCGAGTGGGCGTTGGCGAGGCCGGGCAGCGTCAGGCCGCGCAGCGGGACGGCGCCGGGCGGCGGTGCGGGGACCTCGGTCCGTACGGCGCTGATGCGGCCGTCGGCCGGGTCCACGTCCACGGCCACGCCCGGCTCGACGTGCGTGCCGAGCCAGGCGTGTTCCAGCCAGTACGTCTTCGGGGCGGCCGGTCCGGGCCCGTCGCCGGGTCGCGGGGTGGGTTCGGCTTCCTGCGGCGTCACCTGCACGCCAGGCCCTCCAGAACGTCGGCGAGTGCGGTCACCCCGGCGATGCAGTCGTCCTCGGCCGCGCGTTCGGCGGGTGAGTGCGAGACGCCGGTGGGGTTGCGTACGAACAGCATGGCGGTGGGGACGGAGGCGGACAGGATACCCGCGTCGTGTCCGGCGCCGGTGCCCAGAACGGGCACCTCGCGGGCGCCGCCCGGACGGCCGTCCGCCGCATGGGTGAGGATCTTGGCCAGCTCGTCCCGCAGCGCGTGCCCGAACTCGATGACGGGGGTGAAGGATTCCCGGGTGACGCGGACGTCGACGCCGTCGCGCTCGCCGCGCTCGGCGGCCGCCCGCTCGACGGCGGCGACGACGGTGTCCAGTGTCGCCTGGTCGGCGGCGCGGGAGTCCAGCCAGCCGCGGACCAGTGACGGGATGGCGTTGACGCCGTTCGGCTCGACACTGATCTTGCCGAAGGTGGCCAGCGCGCCGGCCAGTTCGGCACTCTGGCGGGCGGCGAGCACGGTCGCCGCGTAGGTGAGCATCGGGTCGCGCCGGTCCGCCAGGCGGGTGGTGCCGGCGTGGTTGGCCTCGCCGTGGAAGTCGAACCGCCAGCGGCCGTGCGGCCAGATGGCTGAGGCGATGCCCACGGGGTCGCCGGTCAGGTCGAGGGCGCGGCCCTGTTCGACGTGGAGTTCGACGAACGCGCCGATCCGGGACAGCCGGTCGGGGTCGGCGCCGATGGCGTCGGGGTCGTGGCCGGCCCGTTCCATGGCCTGCGGCAGCGTCACGCCGTCGGCATCCCGCAGCCGGTGGGCCGCCTCGACGGTGAGCTGACCGGCGCTGAGCCGGGAGCCGACGCAGGCCAGGCCGAAGCGGGCGCCTTCCTCGTCGCCGAAGTTGACGATCGCCAGCGGCTTGGCGGGCGTGGCGCCGCGGCGGCGGAGTTCGTCGAGCGCGGCGAAGGAGGACACCACGCCGAGCGGGCCGTCGAAGGCGCCGCCGTCCGGGACGGAGTCCAGGTGGGAGCCGGTGACGACGGCCTCGCCGGGGGCCACGTCCGCGGCGGACGCGGCGCCCAGCCAGGCCCACTGGTTGCCGTTGCGGTCCTGCTCGTAGGCGAGTCCGCGGGCGCGGGCCTGGGCCTCGAACCAGGCCCGGCAGTCGGCGTCCGCACCGGTCCAGGCGAAGCGGCGGTAGCCGCCGGTGCCGCTGTGGCGCCCGAGGGGCGCGAGGTCCCGCCACATGTCGTGGAAGGAGGGCGCGCTCGAACCGGCGGTGTTCGCACTGGTGGGCCCCGTACCGGCGGTGTCCGGCCTGGCGGTGTCCGGGCCGGCGGTGTCGGGTCCGGTCGCGGTCGGCCCGGCCCCGGTCGCCCCCGTCACGGCCGGAGCGTCCCGGTCCGCCGGGCTGCCGGGCCGCGCGGAGGCGCCCGCCGGGCTCCCCGACGGCCCGGTGCCGTCTGCCGCCGGGCCGTCGTACGGCGGGGTCACTCGCCCTCCCGCATCGGGATGCGCACGCCGCGCTCGGCCGCGACCTCGTCGGCGCGGTCGTATCCGGCGTCGACGTGGCGGATGACGCCCATGCCCGGGTCGTTGGTCAGCACCCGGCGGATCTTCTCGCCGGCCAGCGGCGTGCCGTCGGCGACCGTGACCTGCCCGGCGTGGATCGAGCGGCCCATGCCGACGCCGCCGCCGTGGTGCAGGGAGACCCAGGAGGCGCCGGAGGCGACGTTGACCATGGCGTTGAGCAGCGGCCAGTCGGCGATGGCGTCGGAGCCGTCGAGCATCGCCTCGGTCTCCCGGTACGGGGAGGCCACCGAGCCGCAGTCCAGGTGGTCGCGGCCGATGGCCAGCGGCGCCTGGAGGGTGCCGTCGGCGACCATGTCGTTGAAGCGCTCGCCCGCCTTGTCGCGCTCGCCGTAACCGAGCCAGCAGATACGGGCGGGCAGGCCCTGGAAGTGCACCCGCTCGCCGGCCAGCTTGATCCACCGGGCGAGCGACTCGTTCTCCGGGAAGAGGTCCAGGATCGCCCGGTCGGTGGCGGCGATGTCCTTGGGGTCGCCGGACAGCGCGGCCCAGCGGAACGGGCCCTTGCCCTCGGCGAACAGCGGCCGGATGTAGGCGGGCACGAAGCCGGGGAAGGCGAAGGCGCGCTTGTATCCGGCGAGTTCGGCCTCGCCGCGGATGGAGTTGCCGTAGTCGAAGACCTCGGCGCCGGCGTCCATGAAGCCGACCATGGCCTCCACGTGCCTGGCCATCGACTCGCGGGCGCGGCGGGTGAAGTCGGCGGGCTGTTCGGCCGCGTAGGCGGCCATGTCCGCGAAGTCCACGCCGGTGGGGAGGTAGGCGAGGGGGTCGTGGGCGGAGGTCTGGTCGGTGACGATATCGATGGGCGCGCCGTCGGCGAGCAGCTGCGGCAGCAGGTCCGCGGCGTTGCCGAGCAGGCCGATGGAGAGAGGTTTGCGCTGGTCACGGGCTTCGACGGCGAGCTGGAGGGCGTGCTGCAGGCTGTCCGCCTGCACGTCCAGGTAGCGGTGTTCGATGCGCCGCTCGATGGCGCGCGGGTCGCAGTCGATACAGATGGCGACGCCGTCGTTCATCGTGACGGCGAGCGGCTGGGCGCCGCCCATGCCGCCGAGTCCGGCGGTGAGGGTGATCGTCCCGGCGAGCGTGCCGTTGAACTTCTTCGCGGCGACGGCGGCGAACGTCTCGTACGTGCCCTGGAGGATGCCCTGGGTGCCGATGTAGATCCACGAACCGGCGGTCATCTGCCCGTACATGGTCAGGCCGAGGGCCTCCAGGCGCCGGAACTCCTCCCAGTTGGCCCAGTCGCCCACCAGGTTGGAGTTGGCGATCAGGACCCGCGGCGCCCACTCGTGCGTCTGCATGACGCCGACCGGCCGGCCGGACTGGACGAGCATCGTCTCGTCCTGCTTGAGCGTGGTCAGGGTGCGCACCATCGCGTCGAAGGAGCGCCAGTCGCGGGCGGCCTTGCCGGTGCCGCCGTAGACGACGAGCTTGTCCGGGTGCTCGGCGACCTCCGGGTCGAGGTTGTTCTGCAGCATGCGCAGCGCGGCTTCCTGCTGCCATCCCCGGGCGCTCAGTTCCGTACCGCGCGGTGCCCGCACGGGTCGCGGTCCTGACATGGGCCGTGCCTCCCTGATGTCGATGCGAGTGGATCGAGCGATGCGCGCGAAGGTCACGCACGGCATCTGGATCGAGCCATTCACATCTTGGAGCGTTGAATATGGCTAGTCAACAGGTCGGGGCGGGCCGCGCGCCGCCCCGGCCCGTTTCCGGCCGCGACCTCAGCGCACCGTCTGGTCCCCGTCCGGCACGTCCGCCACCGTCACCTTCGCGCGCGGCTGCCCCAGGCCGTCCGCCACCGCCGCCGCCAGGCCCCCGGGGTCGGGCTCCGTCGGATACGGCACGGCCTCCCCGTCCCCGTAGCTCTCCACCGCCTTGCTGAAGTAGCCGGGCAGCCAGGCGCCGACCGCGCCCCTGACCTCCACCGCGGTCACCTCACGGCCGCCCACCCGGTCCCGCAGGGCGGCGAGGATGCGGTCCGAGCGGTACTCCCCCGGCACCTGGAACAGGCTGGCGTGCGCGCCCACCAGGCCGCCGCCCGCGAGGCGCACCGTCACGGTCAGGCAGCTGGTCACACTCGGGTAGAGCAGCGCGCCGCCGGGGCCCGCCTCCCGGACCTGGCCTTCGGTGATCCGTACGGCCGGGGCGGGGATGGCAGCCGGGGCCGTGACCGTGTTCCCGCCCGGTGCGGTGACGGCTGCCGCCGTTCCGGTCTGCAACGCCAGCGCCGCGACGGCCGTGACCGCCGCGGCGAGCGCGCAGGCCCCTCGCCGCGCGTGCGCCCGGCCCGGTATCTCCTTGGTGAGCATGTACTCCGCTTCCTCTTCACGCGTACGCGGCGGCCGCGCACGACAGCTCACCTTCGCAGCCGACACACCCGAGCCCCGGCGCGGCCTCCGCTACAGCACGAATCCGCGGGGAAACGGGTCGGCCGGGTCGAGGACGTACCGGGCCGTGCCCGTGATCCAGGCCCGCCCGGTGACCGTCGGCACCACCGCGGGCCGTCCGCCGACCTGTCCGGTGTCCACCAGCCGGCCCGTGAAGCGGGTGCCGATCAGGGACTCGTTGACGAAGGGCCGGTGCAGCGGGAGCGCGCCGCGCGCGTGCAGCTGGGCCATGCGGGCGCTCGTGCCGGTGCCGCAGGGCGAGCGGTCGAGCCAGCCGGGGTGCACGACCATGGCGTTACGGGAGTCCGAGCCGTCCGGCCCCGGTGTGCCGGGGGCCGTGAACTGCACGTGGCGGCAGCCGGAGATGGCCGGGTCGGCGGGGTGCACGGGCCGGTCGCGTTCGTCGACCGCGGCCATGACGGCCAGGCCGGCGGCGAGGATGTCGTCCAGGTGGGAGGCGGCGAACGGGATGCCCAGTGCGGCGAGCGGGGTAATCGCGTAGAAGTTGCCGCCGTACGCCAGGTCGTAGCGGACCTCGCCGAAGCCGGGCACCTTCACCACGGCGTCCAGTTCGTGCGCGTACGAGGGGACGTTGTGCAGCGTGACGTGTTCGGCGCGGCCGTCGCGCACCGCGACCCGGGCCGCCACCAGCCCGGCCGGGGTGTCCAGCCGTACGGTCGTGACGGGCTCGGTGACCTCCACCAGGCCCGTCTCGACCAGGACCGTGGCGACGCCGATCGTTCCGTGCCCGCACATCGGCAGGCATCCGGAGACCTCGATGTAGAGGACGCCCCAGTCGGCGTCGGGACAGGTGGGCGGCTGCAGGATGGCCCCGCTCATCGCGGCGTGCCCGCGCGGCTCGTTGACCAGCAACTGGCGGATGTGGTCGAGGTGTTCCATGAAGTGGCGGCGGCGGTCGGCCATGGTCGCGCCGGGGATGGTGCCGACGCCGTCCGTGATGACGCGCGTCGGCATGCCCTCCGTGTGCGAGTCCACGGCGCTGAAGGTGTGCGCGGCGCGGGCGGCGAACGGTGCCTCCGCCGCCATCACCCGGCCGCTTTCGCCCAGATCTCCAGCGCCTGGACGGCGCCGCGCATGTCCGCGTCCAGCTGCCGCCGGTGCTCGGGCAGCAGCGGGCCGCGCGGCGGCCGGCAGGGTCCGCCGTACCGGCCGACGAGGTCCATCGCCCGCTTGACGGCCTGTACGAACTCGGTGCGCGAGTCCCACCGGAACGCGGCGACCAGCGGTTCGTACAGCTCCCGCGCCTCGGCCACGCGCCCGGCCCGGGCCAGCTCGTAGAGGCGTACGGACTCGGCGGGGAAGACGTTGGGGAAGCCGGCGAACCAGCCGGTGGCGCCCATCAGCAGCGCCTCCAGCACCAGGTCGTCGGCGCCCGCCACCACGTCCAGGCCGGGCGCCTGCTCCTTGATGTGCAGCACCCGGCGGATGTCGCCCGAGAACTCCTTGACGGCCACCACCCCGTCGATCGCGGCGACCTCGCGCAGCATCTCCGGCGTCAGGTCGACCTTGGTGTCGAGCGGGTTGTTGTAGACCATCACCGGCAGTCCGGCGGCCGCGACCTCCTCGAAGTGCCGCACGACCTCCCCGGTGTTGGCCCGGTAGAGGGTGGGCGGCAGGCACAGCACGCCGTGCGCCCCGTCCTCGCCCGCCTGTTCCGCCCAGTGCCGCGCCTGGTGCGAGCCGACGCCGTGCACGCCCACGACGACCAGCGCGTCCCGTCCCACGGCCGCGACGGCGGTGCGGGCCACGGCGCGCCGTTCGTCGTCGGTGAGCGAGGAGTACTCGCCGAGCGATCCGTTCGGCCCGACCCCGTGACAGCCGCTGTCGACGAGCCAGCGGCAGTGGTCGGCGTACCGGTCGAGGTCGGGCCGGAGCCCGGCGGGGGCGGTCCGGTCCTCGGCGTACGGGAGGGTGGTGGCGACGATGACGCCGGTCAGGGACGTACGGGAGGCGGCGGTGCCGGACGTACGGGACGTGGGGGACGGGTGGGGCGTACGGGACTGCGGCGTCGCGTGATCCGTCATGACGGGTCCTCTCGGTACGGTGCGGCGGGGTCGGGAGCGCCGGGGTCCCGGGGCTCGGGGCCGGGTGCGGCCAGGTCGGCGAGGCGGACCGGCTGGGCGATCGGGCGCCGGTCGGCCGTCTGGGGGTCGGGGAGGGTGTCCGGGCCGCAGAGTCCGGCCGCGTTGCGGGCGCAGATCCGGCCCTGGCAGGGGCCCAGGCCGACGCGGGTGGCGAGCTTGAACGTGCACATGCCGTCCGCCGCCGGTCCGTGCGGTCCCTGCGCGTCGTCCGCGTCCGGCTGCCCCGCCGCCGTACGGAGCACCCGGTACGGGACCTCCTCGCAGCGGCAGACGAGCGTGTCCTCGCCGAGCCAGGTGTGCCAGCCGTCGCGTACGGGGTGGGCGGCGGCGAGCAGCCGGGCGAAGCGGCGGCCCGCGAGGACCCGCCGCCGGGCGGCCGAGCCGCGCGCCGCCACGTCGGCCGGGGCCCACCCGGCCGCGTCACCGTGGTGCGCCGCCCAGTGGGCCGCCGCCAACCCCGCCAGTTCGCCTTCCGCCGCGGCGAGTGCCGCGCCGCCGATGCCGGTGGGCTCGCCCGCCGCGTACACGCCGGGTACGGAGGTCTGCTGCCGGGCGCCGACCGCGACCCAGGTGGCGTCGCGCAGTGCGCAGCCGGCGGCGAGGGCGAGTTCCAGTTGCGGGGTGAAGCCGTAGCCGACGCAGACCGCGTCGACGTCCTCGACGCGGTGTTCGGTGCCGGGCACGACGCGCCAGTCCGGAGCGAGGCGGGCCACCGTGACCGCCTCGACGCGGTCCCGTCCGTGCGCGGCCACGACCGCCCGGCGGGTCCGGTAGGGGACGCGGTGCCGCGCCAGCCCGGCGGCGTACGTGAGGAGTTCGGGCAGTTTGGTGTGTCCGTCGCGGATCGCGGCGACGGGCGTGCGCAGCCAGGCTGCGGGCGAGCCCGCCTCGTACACCCCGAGGACCCGCGCGCCCACGGTGAGCAGCGACGACGCGACCGGCAGCAGGAACGGCCCGGTGCCGGAGACCACCACACGGCGGCCGATCGCCGTCCGCTGCCCCTTGGCGAGGGCCTGGGCCGCGCCCGCCGTGACGGCGCCCGGCAGGTCCCAGCCGGGGAACGGCAGGGCCCGGTCGTACGCGCCGGTGCACAGGACGAGCGCGGCGGCGCGCAGGGTGTGGGCCGTGCGGGAGGGGGCGTCGGCGGGGCCTTGGAGGACGTGGACGGTCCAGCCCGCGTCGGCGCTTGAAGGCGGGCCATCGCCGGGCTCCAGCGCCCAGACCGTGCTCCCCGGCAGCCATGTGACGCGCGGGTGTTCCTGTACGGCGCGGACCGCAGGGTCCCGGGCCGGGCCGTCCGCCGCCTGCCGGTGGAACTGTCCGCCCGGCCGCTCCGCGTCGTCCACCAGCACCACCCGTGCCCCGGTCTCCGCCGCCGCCAGCGCCGCCGCCAGGCCCGCGGGCCCGGCGCCCACGACGACCACCGGCACCGCCGCCTCACGCGCCGTCCCCGGAGCCGCGCCCGTTCCCGTCTCCGGAGGAGGACACGGCAGCCGCGCGCCCTCCTGCGTCTCGATGCGGTCGCCCGCCCGGACCTCCCGCCGGCAGGCCCGTACGTCCGGTACGCCGTTGACGGCCACCAGACAGTCGTGGCAGACGCCGATCCCGCAGAAGATGCCGCGCGGGCGGCCGCCGCGGGTGGTCCGCCAGGAGGCGCGCCCGGCGTCGAGCAGGACCGAGGCGGCCGTCTGGCCGGTCCGCGCCCACCGTTCGGCGCCGTCCACCGTCACGCGGAACACCGCGCCTCCTCCGCCAGTCCCGGCCGGGCCACCCGGTACGGCTCCGGGTCGAGGAGCGGGCGTTCGCCCGCGTACAGCTGTGCGAGGAGTTCGCCGGTCGCGGGTGCCAGTCCGATGCCGGCGCCCTCGTGTCCGGTCGCGTGCCACAGGCCCGGCAGGCGGGGGTCCGGGCCGATGACCGGGAGGTGGTCGGGGGTGTACGGGCGGAAGCCGCCGTACGCGCGGATCACCGGGACCAGGCCCAGGACCGGGAACAAGGTCACGGCCTTGCGGGCGAGTTCGCGCAGCACGGCGGTGCGGAAACGTTCCTGGAAACCGGCCCGCTCCCGGCTGGACCCGATGAGCACCGTGCCGCCCCGTGTCGCCTCGACGACCGCCGAGGTCCGCAGGTCCGCGTCACCGCTGCCGACGGCGCCCACGTAGTCCGCGTCGTACACCTTGTGCCGGACCGTGCCCGGCGGCAGCGGCGCGGTGACCAGCACCAGGCCCCGGCGCGGCTGGACGGGCAGCGGCGCGCCCGCCTCCCGCGCGAACCCGCCGGCCCACGGCCCGCAGGCGTTGACGACCGCGCCGCACGGCAGCGTCCCGGCCGAGGTGCGCAGCGCCGTCACCCGCCCGTCCGCGCCGCGCTCGACACCGAGGGCCCGCACGCCGGCGCGCAGTGTGCCGCCGCGCCGCCGTACGGCACCGAGCAGCGCGGTGGCCGCCGCGACCGGCTGGATCTGGGCGTCCTGCGGGTAGTGGACGGCGGCCCGGACGCCCGGGGCGAGGTGCGGTTCGTAGGTGTGGACGTCGTCCGGGCCGACCTCGTGGGCGGTGACACCGGCGGCCCGCTGCGCACCGGCGAATCCGGCCAGTGCCCGCGCACCCGCCTCCCCGAGGGCGACGACCAGGCCGCCCTTCGCCTCGTACTCGCACCGCTCGGCGAGCCCGCCGCGCATCCCTTCCGCCGTGTCCAGCTCCGTGAGCAGCCCGGGCCAGCGCGCCGACGAAGCGAGCGCCAGTGTCAGTTCGGGCCCCGGCGGCTTGTCGGAGACGAGGAGGTTGCCCTCGCCGTGTGCCGTCGTACCGGAGGCGAGCGGCGCGCGGTCCACGACGGCGACCCGTACGCCGCGCCGGGTGAGCGCTTCGGCGCAGGCCGCGCCGATGATGCCGCTGCCGACCACGATCACATCGGGGTACGGGGGCCGGGGCGGCCGCGCGAAATCCCGCCGCGCCGCCGGTCTCGCCTGGACGTGCCGGTATCGCATGGAGCGCACCACCGTTCCGGGAAAGGGGCCCTCGTGAGAGCGCCGTGACGTTATTGCCGCGTGCCGGAGAGGTCAACACCGCGTGCGCGGGTGCCGGTCGATGGCAGCCACGGCGGGCAGGTGGTGGAGTGGTGGCATGAGCCCCGCGACGCCCCCGCCCTCGCCTCCCCCCGACTCCCCCGCCTCCCCCTCCGTGTTCCCCTCGGGTGGCGCCCCCGCCCTGCGGGACCGTGCCGTCGCGGCAGCCGTCGCCCAGGGGCTGGTCAGCGCCGCCGACCCCGTGGCGGGTCTGCTGGACATCGCCGGAATCCGCCGGTCCGCCGCCGAACTGCGCGCCGCTTTCGACGAGTTCGCGGCCCCCGGCGCTCCCGTCCTGCACGCCTTCGCCGTCAAGGCCGCCTCACTCGTCCCCGTACTGCGGCTGCTCGCGCAGGAAGGGCTGGGGTGCGAGGTCGCCAGCCCCGGCGAGCTGGCGCTGGCCCGCGCGGCCGGTGTGCCGCCGTCCCGTACGGTGCTGGACTCGCCCGCCAAGACCCCCGCCGAGCTGCGCGAGGCGCTCGCCCTCGGCATCGCCGTCAACGCCGACAGCTTCGGCGAACTGGACCGCCTGGACGCCCTGACCGCCGCCGCGCCGACCGCGTCACCACTGGGCCTGCGGGTCAATCCGCAGCTCGGCGGCGGCAGCATCGACGCGATGAGCACCGCGACCGGCACGTCGAAGTTCGGGGTGGCGCTGCGCGACGAGGACGCCCGCGAACGGGTCGTACGGGCCTTCCTGGACCGCCCGTGGCTGACCCGTCTGCACGCCCACGTCGGGTCGCAGGGAATGCCGCTCGGGCTGATGGCGGACGGCGCGCGGGTCCTGTACGAGCTGGCCGAGGAGATCAACGGGAAGGCCGGGCGGGACCGGGTCACCACCCTGGACATCGGCGGCGGCCTGCCGGTGAACTTCGCGTCGGACACGGTGACGCCGACGTACCGGGAGTACGCCCGGCTGCTGCGCCGCACCGTGCCGGGGCTCTTCGACGGCCGCTATGGGCTGGTCACCGAGTTCGGCCGCTCGCTGCTCGCCAAGCACGGCACGGTCCTGGCCCGCGTCGAGTACGCCAAGACCGCCGGCGGCCGGCGCATCGCCGTCACCCACGCGGGCGCGCAGACCGCCACCCGTACGGTCTTCGCGCCGGACGCCTGGCCGGTACGGGTGGCCGCGTACGACGCGCAGGGCCGCCCCAGGACCGGCCCGCACGTCGCCCAGGACGTGGCCGGGCCGTGCTGCTTCGCGGGCGACCTGGTCGCGCGGGACCGGCCGCTGCCGCTCCTGGAGCCGGGCGACCACATCGCCCTCCTGGACACCGGCGCGTACTACTTCTCCACCCACTTCGCCTACAACTCGCTCCCGCGCCCCGGCGTGCACGGGTACGCGCCGGGCCCGGACGGCGCCCTGCGCTGGGCGACCGTGCGCGCCGCACAGCGCGTGGACGAACTGGTCGCCGAGAGCGGCGGCGCGTACGGGGACGCGCTCACCCAGCTCTAAAAATCTTCCGCAGCGGGCATGCCGGGCTCATGCGGACCCCCTCCACGGACACCACCGACCCGGCCGGCCCGGACACCCCGCTGCGCCGCGCCATCGGCCCCGGACTGCTGGTCCTGCTGGTGGTCGGGGACATCCTCGGCACCGGCGTGTACGCCGTCACCGGCAAGGTCGCGGGCAAGGTCGGCGGCGCCCTGTGGCTGCCCTTCGTGATCGGCTTCGGCATCGCCGCGCTGACCGCCGCCTCGTACGTGGAACTGGTCGGCAAGTACCCGAAGGCGGCGGGCGCCGCGCTCTACACCCAAAAAGCGTTCCGCGTGCCGTTCCTGACGTTCCTCGTCGCCTTCATGGTGCTGTGCTCGGGCCTGTCCTCGGCGAGCGCCGCGGCCCGCGCGTTCAGCGGCGACTACCTGCGCACCTTCGCCGACCTGCCGCCGACCCTGGTGGCGGTGGTGTTCGTGCTGGCACTGGCCGCGCTGAACCTGCGCGGCGTGGCGGAGTCGGTCAAGGCGAACGTGGTGCTGACCCTGGTCGAGGTCTCCGGCCTGCTGATCATCATCGGGCTCGGGGTGTACGCGGTGGTGACCGGCGGCGGGGAACCGGCGCGGCTGGCCGAACTCGACACCGGCGGTACCGGTTTCGCGGTGCTGACCGGCGTGCTGGGCGCCACCGGCCTCGCCTTCTTCGCCTTCGTCGGGTTCGAGGACTCGGTGAACATGGCGGAGGAGACCGAACACCCCGGCCGCGACTTCCCCCGCGCGATCTTCCTCGGGGTGGGCATCACCGGCACCGTCTACGTCCTGGTCGCCCTGGTCTCGTCACTGCTGGTCGACCACCGGCGGCTCCAGGGGTCGTCGGCGCCGCTGCTGGAGGTGGTGCGGGCCGGCGGCGTGACGTTCCCGCCGACGGTGTTCGCGCTGATGGCGCTGTGCGCGGTCACCAACTCCGCGCTCATCAACATGATGATGGCCTCCCGGCTCTGCTACGGAATGGCCAACGAGCGCATCCTGCCGCGCGCCGTGGCCCGCGTCCTGCCCGGCCGGCGCACCCCCGTCGTCGGCATCGCCCTGACCACCCTGCTGGCACTGGGCCTGGTCCTGACCGGCGAGATCGAGGGCCTGGGCGACACGACGGCGTTCCTGCTGCTGTGCGTCTTCGCGATCGTCAACGTGGCGGTGCTGGTGCTGCGCCGCGACCGGGTGCCGCACCGCCACTTCCGTACCCCCACCGTCTTCCCGGTGCTCGGAGCCGCCGGGGCCCTCGTCCTGGCCAGTCCGCTCGCCGACCGGCCGGTGGAGGTGTATGTACGGGCCGCCGTGCTGATGGCGATCGGCATCGCCCTGTGGGGCGTGAACCAGCTGGTCCTGCGCACCCGGGGCGAGTGAGGCCCGCCCCGGATGCCGCCCGGAAGCGGCCTCAGGCTCCTGCCGCCTTCGCCTTCGGCCGGGCCGCCTTCGCCCCTCCCGGACGGGCGTCCTTGGCCGCCACGCCGGTCGTCAGGTGGCCGCGTACGTCCCGGCCCGCGGGCCCGCCGCGTACCGCCGCCTCCGTACGGACCCACAGCAGCGCGTCGTGCTCCCGCTCCCAGCGGCCCAGCCACAGTGCCTTGGCCCACAGCCCGAGGCCCGCCCCGGCCAGCAGCATCCCGCCGGCCGCCGGCAGCGCGAACGAGGAGCCGACCGCGGCCAGGAAGGCCAGGAGCAGCCACCAGCGGTGGGCCCGCCGCCAGACCCGCAGCGTCACGGCGCGGTCCTGGAGGATCGCGGACTTCCCGGCCCGGGACGCCGCCCCCGCCAGCCGCGCGTACCGCTTGCGCCGCACCGCGAAGACCGCGTACGCCGCGACGATGAACAGCGCCGCCCCGGCGAACACCCCGATCCGCCGCCCGGTCAGCCCCGGCACCAGCACACCGGTTCCGGCGGCCAGCACCCCCGGCCACCACAGCCACCCGGCCGGCGCCCGTACCAGCACCGCCACCCGCGCCAGCGCAACAGCCCCGCGACCCACGACAACCTCCTCGCTCCACGATCCGGCTACGGATCCACGTCACGGCGGCGGAATGGTAACCAGCCCGTCTGAGAATTCCGTGAAGCCGGCCGGAGGGCCCCGGTCGGGAGCCGGCGGCTCACTCCACGAACAGCCCCCGCTCGGCCGCCTTCGCGTCGAACTCCTCCAGCCGCGCCTGCGCGTCCGGCAGCGCGTCGCACATCGCCTCCAGCAGCACCCGGCCGAGCAGCATCGGCGCACAGGCCGTGTCGAAGGCGAGGCCGGTGCCGACGGCGGCGGGCAGCAGCAGGTCCGTGTGCCGGGCGACCGGCGCGAAGGCGCTGTCCGCGACGGTCACGACGGTCAGACCGGCGGCGCGCGCGTACTCCAGCGCGTCCACGACCTCGCGCGGGTGGCGCGGCAGCGCGAAGCACAGCAGGGTGCTCGCGCCCGCCTGCACCGCCGCGTCGATACGGTCGGTGAGCATCGTGCCGCCCTCGTCGAGCAGCCGGACGTCCGGGTGGACCTTGCGGGCGAAGTACGCGAAGCCCGCGGCCTGCGCGGTCGCGGCGCGCAGACCGAGCACCGGCAGCGGCCGGGAGGCCGCGAAGAGCCGGCCCGCGCGGACCACCGGGCCCGGGTCGGCCAGGACCGCCGCGAGGTGCCGCAGGTTGTCGATCTCCGCCTGCACGGCCTGCTGGTACTCGTTGTACGGCTCGCTGCCGCGCGCCGTCGTGGCGGGCGTGACCTCGCGCAGGTGCTTGCGCAGCGCCGGGTAGCCGTCGAAGCCGAGCGCGACCGCGAAGCGGGTCACGGACGGCTGGCTGACCCCGGCCAGTTCGGCCAGTTCGACGCTGGAGAGGAACGGCGCGTCGGCGGCCCGGCGCACCATGCAGTGCGCGATGCGCCGCTGGGTCGGGGTGAGGCGGTGTCCTTCGAAGAGCTTCTGGAGGCGCGCCGCCGTGCCGGTGGCGGCGCCGGGACCGACAGCCTCCCCCGCGTCCGCGTCCGCCGTGCCACCACGGTCCGTGCCACCGTCCCCGTTCATCGCTGCCTCCCGGCCGTGTTCGCGGCCGTGCTCCCGGCCTTCGTGTCGTTCCTGCCCGTGCGGGGCGGCGTACCGCGCGGATCCCGTCCCGCCGCCCGACTGTACGTAATCGGGACGCGCTCCCCGTCCCTTTCTGCCCGCTTCACAGCGCGGCCAGCCCGTCCAGCAGCCCCTCGGCCACCGCCACGTCCTCCGTCAGCGGCCGGTCCGCCATCCGCGCGTCCAGCGCCCCGGCGGCCAGGGCGAAGGCGCGCGCCGCCGGTACGCCCGGCTCGGGCTCCAGCGAGCGCATCCGCAATGCCCGTACCGCAGCGACCAGTTCGCACGCCAGCACCCGCCGGTACGTACCGCAGGCGCGCAGCGTCTGGCGGGCGCCCAGCGACGCGAAGCTGGCCTGCTCCTCGACACCGCGGGACAGGACCGCGTGCCCGAGGGACGCGGGCTGCGAGGCGGCCCGCAGCTCGCCGAGGGCCGCCCCGGCCGCGTATTCGAGGATCATCACGCCGGAGCTGGCCGGTGCGTGGTCCCCGAGGAACGGCCGCAGCCGGGTGAAGTCCGGTTCGGAGAGCGCGGCGAGGCGGGCCGTGGACAGCAGCGCGGTCTGGAGCACGGCGAGCCGGAAGCCGTCCAGCGCGAGGGCCGGGTGGGCGGCGTAGAAGTTGCCGTGGTGGTAGGCCGCCTGGTCCGCCACGCTGATGAGCGGATTCTCGGCCGCCGCGTTGACCTCGACGGCCAGCACCCGGTCGAGGGCGTCGGCGGCGTCCAGCGCCGGGCCGTGGATCTGCGGGATGCAGCGGAAGCCGTACGGGTCCTGGATGCGGCCCAGCGGTGGCGCGGGCCGGGCCGGGGCGCCGGTCAGCTCCCGCATCCGGGCGGCGACGGCGGCCGACCCGGGGTGCGGGCGGGCCTGCACGACCGGCTCGGCGAACGGCTCGAACGAGCCGCCGACCGCGAGCAGCGAGAGCGCGGCGACCGGCAGCGCCGCGGCCAGCAGGCGCCGCAGCCCGTCCAGGGCGAGCGCGGCCTGCCCGAGGGTGAGGGCGTTGCTGCTGATGAAGGCGAGCGCGTCGTTGCCGTCCAGGGCGAGGGGTGCGGGCGCCCGGCCGTCGCCCGGCGTCATCCAGGGGTGCTCACCCGCCAGCGCCAGCCCGGTCTGCGCGAGCGCGGCGAGATCGCCGGTGCCGACCGCCCCGTACTCGTTGACGACCGGGTACACGCCGGTCTCCAGCGCCCGGACCAGCGCGGTGATCACCTCGGGGCGCAGTCCCGCACCGCCCGCCAGCAGCTGGTTGGCACGCACGGCGAGCATGGCGCGCACCTCGCGGGCGGGCAGCGGATCACCGATCGCCCCGGCGTGGCTGCGCAGCAGGCGCAGACCGTGCCCGTCGTCGGCGGCGGTCACGTCCTCGGTGCGGTTGGCGCCGACACCGGTACTGCGGCCGTAGACCCGGCCGGTGGCGGCGAGGCGGCGGGCGGTCTCCCAGGACTGCTCGGCGTACGTGAAGTCCTCGGGGTGGAGGGCTGCGGGGCGGGCCGTTCCGTCCGCGAGGGCGGCGATCCCGGTCACGCCGAGGCTGCGCCCGTCGAGCGGGACCGTGGGGGCGGGCCGGGCGGCGGAGGCGGCGGGCGTACGGCTCGGCGCGCGGGCGGCGCCGGCGTCCTCGGGCGTACGTCCGGGCCGCCGGTCCTGATCCAGAGTCCGGGACGGCATGGTGCGCGGCTCCCTTCCCCGACAGCCTCTATTCACTCACCGATGACTCTGCATGACGATATACAGTCAAGCAAGAGGCGAGGCCGCGGCTCTCCGGGCCACCCGAGGTACGGCCCTGGTAGGGCGCTCCCCACCCCCGGTCCGGGTGCTGCCCTGCTGGGCCCCGGCCGCCCTCCCGGCCAGGCTGGCACCATGCGAACCACCAAACGCCACCGCCCCCTTGGCCCCACCGTCCTGGCCGCTGCCGCCGCCCTCGCCGTCACCCTGCCGCTCCTCGCCCCGGCCGACACCGCCCTGGCGTCCCCGGCCCTCCCCCGGGCATCGCTCGACTGGCAGCCCTGCCATACGCAGGCCGCCGGCCCGGACCAGCAGTGCGCGACGCTGAAAGTCCCTCTCGACCACAAGCACCCGGACGGCAGACAGCTGAGCCTGGCCGTCTCCCGCATCCCCGCGAAGAAGCCGTCCGCGCGCCGCGGCGCGCTGCTGCTGATCCCCGGCGGCCCCGGCAGTCCCGGGCTGGACCGCCCCACCACCGCGAAGCTCTCGGACCGCCTGCGCGACGCCTACGACATCATCGGCTTCGACCCGCGCGGCGTGGGCCGCAGCTCACCCGTCAGCTGCGAACTCCCGTACGCCGACCTGTCCATGACCACCCTGCGCTCATGGCCCGCGCCCGACGGCTCGGTCGACGGGAACATCTCCGCCGCCCGCCGGGCCGCCGACGCCTGCGCCCGTCACGGCGGGCCGGTACTGCGCAGCATCAGCAGCGCCAACGAGGCCCGCGACATCGACCGCATCCGGCAGGCGCTGGGCGAGCGAACCCTGTCCGGCCTGAGCGTCTCCTACGGGTCGTACGTCGGCGCGGTGTACGCCCAGCTCTTCCCCGGCCGCACCGCCCACTGGGCGCTGGACAGCAACGGCGACCCCGACCCGCGCCGCGTGGAACGCGGCTGGCTGGCGAACTCCGCCGCCGGCGCCGAAGACCGCTTCCCCGACTTCGCCGCACGGGCCGCCGAGCCGGCCCGGCCGGACCGGCTCGCCGACCGGCCGGAGCAGATCCGCCCGCTCTTCCTCGGCCTGGCCGCTCGCCTCGACCGCACCCCACTGCCCTGGCCGAACGCCAACCCCGCCGAGCTGAACGGCAACGTCCTGCGCCAGACCATGCTCACCAGCCTCTTCTCCGACAGCCGGTTCGACGGCCTGATCGCCCTGATGCGCGCCGCCCGCGCCAAGCTGGACGACCCGGACGCCCCGGACCTGCCCGCGCAGCCGACGCCGTCCCCCACCGACCTCGCGTCCCAGCAGCAGACCGCCGCCGCCTCGCTCGCCACCCTCTGCAACGACGTGGCCTGGCCGCGCTCGACCGGTGCGTACGCCCGGGACGTGGCCGCCGACCGCGCCCGCCACCCGCTGACCGCCGGAATGCCGGTCAACGTCACACCCTGCTCCTTCTGGCCGACGTCCCCCGCCGAGCAGCCCGTACGCATCACCTCCCACGGCCCGTCCAACGTCCTGCTCGTCCAGAACCGCCGGGACCCTGCCACCCCGCTCGTCGGCGCCCGCGCGATGCGCCGCGCCTTCGGCGACCGCGCCCGGATGATCACCGTCGAGGCCGGCGGCCACGGCGCCTACAAGGGCGACGACCACACCTGCGCCGACCGCCGGACCACCACGTTCCTGCTCACCGGAGAACGCCCGGAGACCGACATCACCTGCCCGGTCGGCGGCTAGGCTTCAGACCCGTACCGCCGACCCCCGCTCGCTCAGCCGCGGCGCGCACAGCATCCGCTTGCGCCGTACGCGCCGTCCCTCGATCGCCGCGACGGCCAGCCGTGCTGCCTCCTTGGCGATGTCGGCGAGTCCCCAGTCGAGGGTGGTCAGGGGCGGGGTGAGGACCTGGGAGACGGGGTGGTCGTCGAAGCCGACGACCGAGACGTCGCGGCCTACCGTCAGCGATGCCTCGGCCGCCGCCGCGTACACCCCGTACGCGATCGAGTCGGAGAAGCAGAACACCGCCGTCGGGCGGGGCGCGCCGGCCGTCTCGCCCGCGCGCAGCACGCGCCGCGCGACCGCCGTCGCCTCGCCCAGTTCCTGGGCGCACGGCAGCACTTCGGCGGTGATGCCGAGCCGGCCGGCGGCTTCCCGCACGTAGACGTCGGCGGGCCGGTCGGGGGTGGACGGGCCGGTCGGGGTCAGGACCGTGACCCGGCGGTGGCCCAGTCCGGTCAGGTACTCCAGTACGGCGTCGATCCCGGCGCGGTTGTCGAACAGCACCTCGCCCGCCGTACGGGCGCGGCACAGCGAGTCGCCGATGGACACCACCGGTACCGCCTCGGCGATCGGCGCCCAGCCTGCCGCCGACGGGTCGACCGGGGACACCAGCAGGCCGTCCACGCGCTGGTCGCGCAGCTGTTTGGCCAGGGCGAGTTCGCGCTGCGGGTCGCCGCCGGCGTCGAGGATGAGGGCGTAGCGGTCGCCCGCGAGCAGTTCCCGTCCTATCGCCGCCATCAGCTGCTGCTGCCAGAGGTCCTGGAGGTCGCCGGCCAGCACCCCGACCATGCTCGTACGGCCGCTGGCCAGGGCGCGGGCGATGGGGTCCGCCTCGTAACCGAGTTCGGCGGCGGCCCTGCGCACCCGTTCCTCGGTCTCCTTGGAGACGTGCGTGCCGCGCAGGGCGTAGGAGACGGCGGCGGTGGAGAGCCCGGTGGCCTCGGCCACCTCGCGGAGAGTCGTGCGCTTACGGGGCCTGGCCATGCCGGAAGCCTACCCAAGGCACCGGCGCCCCCCGCGCGTTGGACGGCGCGTCCGCCGCCGGGTGCGCGCGGACGCCCCTGCCGTTCCCTTGACAGCCGTTCCGGTTAATCGCTTCACTTAATCGCATCACTGAAGCGGTTAACCGCCTCCACCCACGGGAGGAATCCCGTGCCCGCCGACCTCCACCAGCACTGGTGGCCACCGCAGTTCACCGACCTGCTGCGCGCCCGCGACGCGCCGCCCCGGCTGGACGGCTGGACCCTGCACCTGCCCGGCGAACCCCCGTACGCCGTCGACCCCGCCGACCACGACCGCACCGCCCGGACGGAACTGGCCCGCGCCGACGGACTCGACCGGGCCCTGATCTCCCTCTCCAGCCCGCTCGGCATCGAACACCTGCCACCCGCCGAGGCAGGCCCGCTGCTCGACGCCTTCCACGAGGGCGCGCTCGCCCTCCCCGCGCCCTTCGGCGTCTGGGCCTCTCCTTGCCTGTCGGCCCTCGCTCCCGCCCCCGTTCCCGACCCCGCTTCCGATCCCGGGCCCGTCCTACGCCTGCTGCGCCGCGGCTGCGCCGGTCTCCAACTTCCCGCCACCGCCCTGCTCGACGCCGTCGGCTGGGCGCGCTGCGCCCCGCTCATCGGCGCCGCGGAAGCCCTGGACAAACCCCTGTTCGTCCACCCCGGGGCCGCTCCCCCGGCACCGCCCGGCGGCCCTCCGTGGTGGCCCGCCCTGGTCCCGTACCTCCAGCAGCTGCATGCCGCCTGGTTCGCCTTCCGCGCCTTCGGCCGCCCCCGCCACCCGCGCCTGCGCGTCTGCTTCGCCGCCCTCGCGGGCCTCGCCCCGCTGCACGGGGAACGGCTGGCCGCGCGCGGCGGAGGGGAGCGCGGCCGCGTCGATCCCGGTGTCTTCTACGAGACCTCCTCCTACGGCACCCACGCCGTGGACGCGGTCGTCCGCGCCGTCGGCATCGACGCCGTCGTCAGCGGCAGCGACCGCCCGTACGCCGCACCGGAATTGCCCGACCTGGGCGCCGCGGCCGTACACGCCCTGCGTACCACCAACCCCGCCCGCCTCCTCGGCCCGGCGCAAGGAGCCCGCACATGACCTCCGAGACCCCCACGGCACCACCGAACCCATCCACACCACCGGCACCACCGGACCCCTCAGCCCCACCGCCGCCCGCGCCGCCCGACACCCCCGGATTCTTGGCCGCCCTCCCCGCCCGCAACCTCGCCAAACGCGAACTGCGCACCCTCGTCGACCGGCTGGCCGAAGCGCCCGGACTCTGGCACGGCGAGGTCGCCTTCTCGGACGCCGAGCGGCACTACGCCTCCCTGCACCGCGACACGTACGTGGACATCTGGCTGCTGTGCTGGACCCGGCAGAACGACACCGGCTGGCACGACCACGACCTCTCGTCCGGTGCGGTACGCGTCGTCCAGGGCGCGCTGACCGAGTCCAACCCGCGCATCGGCGGCGCGCACCTGGCCACCGCCGTCCGTGCCGGGGCCTCCTTCTGCTTCGGCCCGGACCACATCCACCGCCTCACCGGCGCGAGTGACGACGCGGTCTCGCTGCACGCCTACTCGCCGCCGCTGTGGCGGCTCGGGCAGTACGCCATCACCGAGGACGGGCTGATGCGCCGGCTCTCCGTCTCGTACGCGGACGAGCTGCGCCCCCTGGAGGCCGCCGCTCCTTTTTCCGGTCCCGGGTATTGATTTTTCCATTCACCCGCATCGATCCTGCATGAACTCATACAGCCGATGCGCGGAAGAGGCAGCCGATGGCGGCAGTGGTGGAACAGCGCTCGATCGACGTCGTCCCGGACGACGAACGCCACGGCACGCCCGTCAGCCAGTTCACCCTGTGGCTCGGCGCCAACCTGCAGATCACCGCCGTGGTCACCGGCGCCCTGGCGGTCGTCTTCGGCGCCAACGCCTTCTGGTCACTGACCGGCCTGCTGCTCGGCAACCTCCTCGGCGGCATGGTCATGGCCCTGCACTCCGCCCAGGGGCCGCGCCTCGGCCTGCCGCAGATGATCTCCTCACGGGCCCAGTTCGGGGTGCGCGGCGCGGTGGTGCCGCTGGCGCTGGTCATCGTCATGTACATCGGCTTCTTCGCCAGCGGAACGGTGCTGGCCGGGCAGGCGGTCGGCGAGCTGACGCACCTGGGCGCCACCCCGGGCATCATCGTCTTCGCCGTGGTCACCGCCGTCGCCGCCGCCGTCGGCTACCGGCTCATCCACGTACTGGGCCGGGTCGCCAGCGTCGTGTGCGCGCTGGCCTTCCTCTACCTCGGGGCCCGCCTGCTGGAGCGGGTCGACCTGGCCGTCCTCCTGCACGACCGGTCCTTCTCCTTCCCGCTCTTCCTGCTCGCCGTCTCGCTGTCCGCCTCCTGGCAGCTCGCCTTCGGCCCGTACGTCGCGGACTACTCCCGCTACCTCCCCCGGCACACCTCCACCCGCGCCACCTTCTGGTGGACCCTGTCCGGCTCGGTCCTCGGGTCGCAGTGGTCGATGACCTTCGGCGCGCTCGCCGCCGCCGCGGCCCCCGCCGCGTTCGTCGGCCACGAGGTCTCCTACGTCGTCTCCCTGGGCGGCACCGGCCTGATCGCCTCGGCGCTGTACTTCGTCATCGCCCTCGGCAAGCTCACCATCAACGTCCTGAACACCTACGGCGGCTTCATGTCGCTGGTCACCAGCGTCAGCGGCTTCCGGGGCCGCAGCACCCTGTCGCCCCGCGGCCGGGCCGCCCACATCACCGGCATCATGCTCGCGGGCACCGCCGTCGCCCTGCTCGGCAAGGACTCCTTCCTCACCTCGTTCAAGGACTTCCTGCTGTTCCTGCTGACGTTCTTCACCCCGTGGTCGGCGATCAACCTCGTCGATTACTACCTGATCTCCAAGGAGCGGTACGACATCCCGGCGCTCAGCGACCCGGCCGGCCGCTACGGTGCCTGGAACGGCAGGGCGCTGACGGTGTACGCGGTCGGGGTGCTGGCCCAGTTCCCGTTCCTCGCCACCCACTTCTACACCGGCCCGCTGGTCTCCCCGCTCGGCGGCGCCGACCTCTCCTGGCTCGTCGGGCTGGCCGTACCCGCCGCCCTGTACTGGACCGTCACCCGCCGCGACACCGGCCGCATCCCGCCCGCCGCGGCGGGAGAACCGGTCCGCACCCCCACGGATACGGGGGACAGCCCTACCGCGCGGCCCGCTTCCCGCCCGTAATCTCAGCAGCATGGCAACCCACGACCCCGAGTTGAGGAAAGAACTCGACGCGACCCTGCAGACCCGCAAGGAGCTGGGGCCGGAGTACGAGTCCGAGCTGGTCGACGCCTTCCTGGAGAAGCTCGACACGACGGTCGACCAGCGGGTGCGCCGGCAGTTCGCCGAGCAGCAGATGCAGGTCGCGCGCGGCGCGCAGCCGCCCCGTCCGCGGTCCGGGCCCGGCAGCGGCTATGCCGAGCGCTTCGGCTTCGCCACCGTCTCCCTGGTCCTGGCGATACCGCTGTCCGCGATCGGCGCGGCCCACGCGGGCCTGATCGGCCTGCTCGTCAGCTGGGCCGGGATCGTCGGCGTGAACGCGCTGCACACCTCCGGCTTCTTCAAACTGATACCCGGGGAGCGCAAGCGGGAGACGGACGGCTGGGAGTGAGCCGGCCCGGGCGGGAGTGAGCGGGCCCGGGCGGGAGTGAGCCGGTGCGGGCACGCGCGGGGGCCGGTCGCGCGGGGACCGCCGCACCCCGGCCGGGGCCGGGGGCGGGACGACGGCGGTCCCCGCGGGGGACGCGGACCGGGTCAGGGCCGGTCATCGCGTCCGGGCGATGCGCGGAAGGTCCGGGAGCCGCTCCGGAAGTCCGTATCGCCACCGTCACCACTGTGCCGGGCCAGTGTTAAGCCCGTGCTGCAGGGACGTGACGCATACGTACACCTTGCGGCGACCGCCCGTTTCCTGACGGCCACTTGACGCCGGCTGTCCTCGGCGCAGAAGCAACCACGGAAACGGAGCCTCCCGGAAACAAACCCCCGCCTCATACGGGTACGGGTACGGGTACGGCGGCCCCTACGCCTGCTTGGCCTCGCGGGCCAGGAAGGCGAGCAGGTCCTGCCGGCTCACCACGCCCTTCGGCTTGCCTTCGACGAGCACGATCGCCGCGTCCGCCTTCTCCAGGACGGTCATCAGGTCACCGACCGGCTCGCCCGAGCCGACCTGCGGCAGCGGCGGGCACATGTGCTTCTCCAGCGGGTCGCCGAGCGACGCGCGCTGCGCGAACAGCGCGTCCAGCAGCTCCCGCTCCACGACCGAGCCGACGACCTCCGCCGCCATCACGTCGGGGTGCCCGGCGCCCGGCTTGACGATCGGCATCTGCGAGACGCCGTACTCGCGCAGGACGTCGATGGCCTCGCCGACCGTCTCCTCCGGGTGCATGTGGACCAGCGAGGGCAGGGCGCCCTCCTTGTGCCGCAGCACATCGCCGACGCGGGCCGCGGGACCCGCGTCCGCCAGGAAGCCGTAGTCCGCCATCCACTCGTCGTTGAAGATCTTGCTGAGGTAGCCGCGGCCGCTGTCCGGCAGCAGCACGACCACCACGTCGTCCGGGCCGAGCCGCTCGGCGACCTCCAGGCCCGCCACGACCGCCATGCCGCAGGAGCCGCCGACCAGCAGGCCCTCCTCCTTGGCCAGCCGCCGGGTCATCTGGAAGGCGTCCTTGTCCGAGACCGCCACGATCTCGTCCGCGACCGTACGGTCGTAGGCGCTCGGCCAGAAGTCCTCACCGACGCCCTCGATCAGGTACGGGCGGCCCGAGCCGCCGCTGTAGACCGAGCCCTCCGGGTCGGCGCCGACGACCTTGACCCGGCCCTCGCTCGCCTCCTTCAGGTACCGGCCGGTGCCGCTGATGGTGCCGCCGGTGCCCACGCCCGCGACGAAGTGAGTGATTCTTCCCTCGGTCTGTTCCCACAGCTCGGGACCGGTCGTCTCGTAGTGCGAACGCGGGTTGTTCGGGTTGCTGTACTGGTCCGGCTTCCAGGCGCCCGGCGTCTCACGGACCAGCCGGTCCGAGACGTTGTAGTACGAGTCCGGGTGCTCCGGGTCCACCGCCGTCGGGCAGACCACGACCTCGGCGCCGTACGCCCGCAGCACGTTGATCTTGTCGGTCGACACCTTGTCCGGGCAGACGAAGATGCACTTGTAGCCCTTCTGCTGGGCCACGATCGCCAGGCCCACCCCGGTGTTCCCCGAGGTCGGCTCGACGATCGTGCCACCCGGCTTCAACTCACCGGACTTCTCGGCGGCCTCGATCATCCGTACGGCGATCCGGTCCTTCACAGACCCGCCCGGGTTGAAGTACTCGACCTTCACCAGGACGGTGGCCTGGATCCCTCGGGTGACGTTCCTGAGCTTCACCAGCGGGGTGTTGCCGACGAGCTCGATCATGGATTCGTAAAACTGCACGGTGGTCTCCGCTGTCGGGGGCGCGCTGTCCTGCGCCCATCCGACCAGCCTATTGCCCGGCCCTCATGGAGTCGCCGCGCGTTGCGCGGCCCGCCCGACGGGGCACCACCTTGGTGTGGCGCTTCTCATGGCCGCCGCCACGACGTCCCGTCCGGCGCCCGCGACCCGCTTGCGCCACCGACTCCACCCACCAGCCACTCCTCCAGCCACTCCACACCACATGTCGCACCACATTTCGCACGCACTGCACGGGGAGGTGCCCGGCCTATGCCGATGACGATGTCCAGGGCGAGGGTGGCACGGCGGATCGCCGCCGCCGCCGCGGTGGGCGGCGGCGGGATCGGTCTGCTCGGCGTGGCCGGTGTCGGCCTGCTGCTGACCGAGGTCCGCCTCGCCCGCCGTACGGTCGGCGGCACCAGCGCCGTACCGCCCAGCGCGGACGGCCGCTACGGCTCCGCCTTCGCCCACCGCACCGACCGGCCACCACTGCGGCTGATCTTCCTCGGCGACTCCACCGCCGCCGGCCAGGGCGTCCACCGCCCCCGCCAGACACCGGGCGCACTGCTCGCCTCCGGCCTCGCCGCCGTCGCCGAGCTGCCGGTCGACCTGCACAACGTCGCGCTGCCCGGCGCCCAGTCCGACGACCTCGACCGGCAGGTCACCCTCGCCCTGGACGGGCCGGGGCCCGGGCCCGACGTCGCCGTCATCATGATCGGCGCCAATGACGTCACCCACCGGATGCCCCCGGCCCGCTCGGTCCGCCTGCTGTCCGACGCCGTCCGCAGGCTGCGCGAGGCCGGCTGCGCCGTGGTCGTCGGCACCTGCCCCGACCTGGGCACCATCGAACCGGTCTACCAGCCGCTGCGCTGGGTCGCCCGCCGCCTGTCCCGGCAGCTCGCCGCCGCGCAGACCATAGGGGTCGTGGCGCACGGCGGCCGTACGGTCTCCCTGGGCGACCTGCTGGGCCCCGAGTTCGAGGCCCACCCCCGCGAACTGTTCGGCCCCGACAATTACCACCCCTCCGCCGAGGGCTACGCCACCGCCGCCATGGCCGTACTGCCCACCCTCTGCGCCGCACTCGGCCTGTGGCCCGAAGAAGAGCACCCCGAGCCGTACCGCCGCGAAGGCATCCTCCCGGTCGCCGAGGCGGCCGCCCAGGCCGCCGACGAGGGCGGCACCGAGGTCACCGCCACCCGCGCCCCCTGGGCCCTCCTCAAACACCGGCGGAGGCGCCAGATCCCCACCCCGGAACCGACGGAAGCGGGGGCCCGGGCAAGCCGGTCGGGCGATTGAGTGAGGCGATACGGGCCCGTCTGGGGGCACCTCCCAGCGGTAGCCGGGAGAGCTTGAGGACGCCCGCCGCAGGCGCAACGCACCCGCGGGCGCCCACCCCCGCACCCCGCCGTCCCCCCACCCGCCCCCGCGAGGCCTAAGCAATCGCTTAGAAAAGAGTCCCGCATCACAACCCCCACTGCGTGACCTCCGCCCTACGGCCGGGTAACTTCCCCCACAGTCCTGCCCGTCCGCCCGTCACCCTCTGGAGCCGTGATGCCCGAAGCCGTGATCGTTTCCGCCGCCCGCACCCCGATCGGCCGCGCCTTCAAGGGCTCTCTGAAGGATGTGCGCCCGGACGACCTGACCGCCGGGATCATCCAGGCCGCGCTGGCCAAGGTCCCCGCGCTGGACCCGAAGGACATCGACGACCTGATGCTGGGCTGCGGCCTGCCCGGCGGTGAGCAGGGCCACAACCTGGGCCGGATCGTCGCCGTACAGATGGGCATGGACCACCTGCCCGGCTGTACGGTCACCCGCTACTGCTCGTCGTCCCTCCAGACGTCCCGGATGGCGCTGCACGCCATCAAGGCGGGCGAGGGCGACGTCTTCATCTCGGCCGGTGTCGAGACCGTCTCGCGCTCCGTGAAGGGCTCCTCGGACGGCATGCCCGAGACCCACAACCCGCTGTTCGCGGACGCGGAGGCGCGTACCGCCGCCCGCGCCGAGCAGGAGGGCGCCGACTGGCGCGACCCGCGCGAGGACGGCCTGCTGCCCGACCCGTACATCGCGATGGGGCAGACCGCCGAGAACCTGGCGCGCGCCAAGGGCGTGACCCGTCAGGACATGGACGAGTTCGGCGTACGGTCCCAGAACCTCGCCGAGCAGGCGATCAAGAACGGCTTCTGGGAGCGCGAGATCACGCCGGTGACCACCCCGGACGGCACGGTCGTCAGCAAGGACGACGGGCCGCGCGCGGGCGTCACCCTGGAGGGCGTGCAGGGCCTGAAGCCGGTCTTCCGCCCCGACGGCCTGGTGACGGCCGGCAACTGCTGCCCGCTCAACGACGGTGCCGCGGCCCTCGTGATCATGTCCGACACCAAGGCCCGCGAGCTGGGCCTGACGCCGCTCGCCCGGATCGTGTCCACCGGCGTCAGCGGACTGTCGCCGGAGATCATGGGTTACGGCCCGGTCGAGGCGTCCAAGCAGGCCCTTCGGCGTGCCGGCCTGGGCATCTCCGACATCGACCTGGTCGAGATCAACGAGGCGTTCGCCGCCCAGGTGATCCCCTCGTACCGCGACCTCGGCATCGACCTGGACCGGCTGAACGTCAACGGCGGCGCGATCGCCGTCGGCCACCCCTTCGGGATGACCGGTGCCCGCATCACCACCACCCTGATCAACTCGCTCCAGTGGCACGACAAGCAGTTCGGCCTGGAGACGATGTGCGTGGGCGGCGGCCAGGGCATGGCCATGGTCATCGAGCGCCTGAGCTGATCCCGGCAGGGCAGGGCGCCGTCCGGTGGACGGCGCCCGCCCGGCGGGTGTCGGCGCGAACCCGCGACCGTACGTGTCGGTAGCAGCCCGCACGTCCCCCAGAGGTGCCACACCCGCACCCTGCGTCCCAACTGACGTACACAGAGCGACCGTCGGTGAGCTGGGTCACCGGTTGACGAGATCGCGATCAAATCTCCCCCACGATTGTGACCAAACCCCTCGCGGGACCACGTCCCCGCAGGTCAGCGCGGCGTCACCCGAACGCACGAGGTCCAAATCCCTGTCCATTCAAGGACCTGGGGCACTGGGACCGGTCGCCGACGACCGGCAGCCTGATGTAGGAAGTCGGGGGACATTCTGCTAATGGGAGTACGTCAGTGAGCGCCATCACCCTTGCCCTGCTGCTGGCCGCGGCGGTCGCCGTGGCCCTGGGAGCGGCCGCCCTGTACACCGCCCACGCGCTGCGCCGTCAGGTCGCCGGGCTGCGCGCCGAGCTCCTCGCCGCACACGCCGAGGCCAGGGCCGAGGCGCGTACCGAGGCGCATGCGCGGTCCGCCGCCGTGAGCATCCCCGCCGCCCGCACCACCCCGGACAACGCGTACGCGCTCGCCGACATACGGGCCGCCGTCGCCGACGCACTGGCCGAGGAGCGGGAGCGCGAACTGGCCGAGGCCCGCGCCTTCTGGGCCGCCCAGGAGGCCCGGGACGCCGCCGACGCCCCGTCCCTGCTGGGCCCGCTGGACGGCGGCGCCGACCACCTCGACCCGCTCGACCGCCTCGACGACCCGTACTTCCTGCCCCGGCAGGCGGACCTGGCCGGGCTGGAGCCGCTGCTCGGCCCGGACGCGCCGCACGCCGCCGAGGGGCCGGGCGCGCTGGAGCCGGTGGAGGCGCTGGAGGCGCTGGAGAGCGAGCCGGCCGAGGAGGCCGAGTCCGCCGAGCTGGCCGCCGCGCGCCGGCGGCACCCCTCGCACCCGGACTTCACCCCGTCCCCCGCCATCGGGGACCACGAGCGCACCGTTAACCGCCTGGAGGAGCTGGCCCGCGACCGCACCCCGCTCGCGGACGTCCGCCCCGGTCCGCTCGGCACCCTGGACGTGTACGTCTTCAGCGACGGCACCACGATCTGCATGACGCCGGGCCACCGCGAGACCGCCGAGCGCGTCGCCGCGGCCCTGCGCGCGGGCAGCTCCCCCGTCCTCCTGGGCGGCTCCGGCATCTCCGGCGCCTACGCCCTGACGTTCTCCTGGGGCCCCGCCACCGCTGACAGTGTCTACATCCTCGCGGACCGCGTCATCGCGTCCCTCTGAGCGGCGCCGCGGCTCTCCGAGAGACATCGCGCCCCTCTGAGAATCATCCCGTTCCCTCCGCGAATCCGGCCGGAAGCAGCCGTTCCCCCGGGGCCTCTCCGGCCCCCCTCGGGCCCTCCCCTGGCCCTCAGCAGCGCGCCGCGGCCTCCCGTACCAGCTCCACCGCCGCGGTCAGCCCGCGCTCGTCGCCGGACGAGCGCACCGCCTCCACCAAGTCATGTCCGGCCACCGCCACTTGGTCACCGACGGCGAACATCCCGGCGTCCGGGATCTCCCGCGGATCCCGCCGCGGCTCCTCGATGCGCTGCGCCCGGGCCGCCAACTCGCGGGCCAGGGTGAGCGCTTCGGCCGCCGAACCGCGCGCCAGGGCGCTCTGCGGCAGCGCCCGCAGGCGGTCGGCGAGGCTGTCCACGGCAGTCTGCAAAGGCGTTACGTCAAGCACAGGCCGAGCTTATGCGCCACTCCCGGGTGGTTGCCAACACCCCAACGGTCAGGCACGGTGGGCTGAAGGACCAGCATCGAACGCGTCCGGAGGCGCCGATGTCTCAACTCTTCTCCGAAGAGACCCACCGGAACCTGCTCTCCCGCATCCCCCACTGCACCGGCCGTGAAGTCTCCGACTGGCTTCGCACGGTAGATGAAGGCCCCGCTCTCTTCCGCTTCGAGGAGAAGGTCAGCTGGCTCCGCGGCGAGCACAACCTCGCTTACGGGCACGCCAAGGCAATCGTCCACGAGTACGACCTCAGGCGCGCCGCGCGCAAACTGTAGCCGTGCCGCCGCACAGAACGCGGAACGCCGAAGGGCCCGTGGGAACTGCCCACGGGCCCTTCGGCATGTCACCGCGCCGGGCGTCGGCCGCCAGGGCGCCGCGGCTCAGTCCCTGAGAATCGAGATCAGCCGCAGCAGCTCCATGTAGATCCACGCCAGCGTCACGGTCAGGCCGAACGCGGCCAGCCAGGACTCCTCGCGCGGAGCGCCGTACGCGATGCCGTCCTCGACCTGCTTGAAGTCCATCGCCAGGCACAGCGCGCCGAGCACGACGCCGACGACGCCGAACAGGATGCCCAGGCCGCCGCTGCGGAAGCCGAGGCCGTCACCGCCGCCGAAGGCCATGAACAGCACGTTGACGAACGACAGCAGCACGAAACCGAGCAGCGCGATCATCAGGTAGCGCGTGAAGCGGGCGGTGACCCGCACGATGCGGGTCTTGTAGGCGACGAGCATGGCGACGAAGACCGCCATGGTGCCCATCACCGCCTGCATGGGCGCGCCGCTGAACTTCGGGATGTCGTTGATCGCGCCGCTGAGCGCGCCGAGGAACAGGCCCTCGAACGCCGCGTAGGTCAGGATCAGCGCCGGCGAGGGCTTGCGCTTGAAGGACTGGACGAAGGCCAGCACCATCGCGATCAGCCCGGCGCCGACGGCGAAGCCGAGGCTCTTGGTCAGGAAGATCCAGCCGACGGCCGCACCGGCGATCACGGTGCCGAGCGTCATGCCGGTACGCAGGACGACGTCGTCCATCGTCATGCGGCGGGTCTGCGGCGCGTACTGCGGCGCCTGGGTGCCCTGCGCGGCATCCTGGGCGTACGGGTTGCCGCCCTGGGCGTACGGGTTCGTTCCGGCGTAAGGGTTCGCTGCGGGGCCCCCGGCCTGCGGCGGCGCGTCGAAGCCCGCGTAGCCGTTGTTGTCGCGGCTGAACCCCCGTCGCGAGAAGACCGGGTTGCTACTCCTCATCTCACTCCTCCATGGCCGCCCTGCGCGGCCTTCCCACCAGGGTAATGGCTTGGCAAAAGCACGTTCTAGTTCTTGAGCAGGATCTTCACCGCAACTTCGGGTGATCAATCCCGCACCGGGACGATTACCCCGGTGGATCACGTCTGTAGGACGTACGGGAGGCCGGGAAGGTGCCCGGACGCCGTCGAGGGACCGTACGCGGGTGGCGTACGGTCCCTCAACGGGTTTCGGCGGCCGGTGACCGGCCGCCGACGGGTCACTCGTTGTTGACGCCGTTCTGGGAGAGCAGCGGCAGCTTGTCGATGAGGTGCGACAGCGCCTGGTCCTCCTGGCTCTCGGTCGAGTTCTCGACACACTGCTGGTTCTGGTCCGAGGACAGGATGTCCTGTACGCCGATGTTGACCAGGGCCACGATGTTCTGCACGTTGGTGATCGGGATACCGATGCACAGCTTGTTCAGCGAGTCGCCGACGAGGGTGGCGTCCGGGCTCATGTCCCCCTCGGTGCCGCCGTTGCCGAACGCCTGGGCCGAGTGGTTGCCGTTAGCCGTACCCGTACTGCGGTCGTCCCCCACCGCCATGGCCTGCGGAGCCGCGGCCGCGGAGATACCGACCAGAGACGCGGCAACCGCCACGCTCGCCATCATCTTGTTCATCTCGAAACCCCTTCAGGAAATGAACTCCCATGACGAAGGGAGCCCTGTAAGAAACAACCCGGCAGGGCCGGGAAAGTTGCGCATCATCACCCGAACAGATCGACATTCCAGTTCCCCGCCCCACCGTCCCACTCTTCCGTGTGGGCTTTCGGCAGCACGTTCCGGGGATGATTCTCCCGGCCCGCCGAACAGCGAAAGGGCAAAACTGCCCGCATGATCGCCCCCCTCGTGGCCGCGATGCACGAGAAAGAGGAAATCGCCGACGCGGTGTGCCGCGGCGACGATGCCGACCGGTACCGATGGATTCACCGGTACCGGAGGGAAAGGGCCCGCCCTGCCGGCCGGCGGCATTGCGGGCCCTGGTCCCGGTCACGCAGCGACGATGCCTGTCACTCGTTGTTGGTGCCGTTGAGGGAGAGGACCGGCAGCTTGTCGATGAGGTGCGACAGCGGCCCGTCGCCCTGGACCTGGGACGAGTTCTCGACACACTGCTGCGTCTGGTCCGAGGACAGGATGTCCTGCACGCCGACGTTGACCAGGCCGACGATGTTCTGCACGTCCGAGACCGGCAGCGCGATGCAGGGCTTGTTGAAGGAGCCCTGGATGAGCGCGAACTGCGGGCTCATGTCCCCCATCGTGGAGAAGTTGCCGTACGTCTGGGCCGCGCCGTTGCCGTTGACCGTGGTGACTTTCCGGCCGTCTCCGACGGCTGCCGCCTGCGGGGCGACGGCGGCCGCGATTCCCACAAAGGAAGCAGCCGTGGCCGCTGTCGCCAGCGCCTTCTTGATCATTTTTGATCCTCCGCGTTTCGGGATGCCCTTTACCCGGGGCAGACTGAACAACTCGGTGTGACGAGCTTGGTTTTGCTCCATCACTCAAATGATTTCGGGTACAACTGAGCGGGAGACTGCGCTGCCGGCGGCCGCACCGGCCGTCCGCTCCCGCCCCGACACCCCGGTAAACCGGCCGCTTCCCGGCCGCCGCCGTGAATGCGGCGAACCGCGTGGCCCGGCTTTACGCGCCGGACGGCTTGGCCACTTCGACACCCCGCAGCGCCGGCGTCTTCTGGGTGACATCCCCGACGGTGTTCAGCAGCTTCTTGGTCGCTTGGGAATTCTGCAGACCGGAAGTGGTGCCCTCGACGGTCTTGACCACCGGATCCAGCTGCCGGCCGTCCAATTGCTTGTTGGTCAGGGCGTCCGCAAGGCCACCGTTCAGGCTGAAACTCGGCACCTTCCCCGGGGAGACTGCGAAAGCGGGAGACGCCGCAGCCAGGGCCATGACGGAACCGGCCAGAATCCCGGCGGTCTTTGCGTACTTCACTTTCAGCTGTCCTTTCCTGAGCGGTGCTGCCCACGGCCTCGGCGGCACACGCCGCGTGCGCATTCCCGGCACTGTCCGGTTCACCGCTGTCCAGTGATTGAAGTTTCCGGCCGGGAGCGGAAGCTCCGACGGATTTCCGCGGTTCCCGGCTCTCGGACGGCGAGCGGCCCCGGCACGCATGGCTGGCGCGCCGGGGCCCTTCGCTCCATCCGCTGCTACCCGTCCGACGCGGTACGTCAGTCGTTGAGGCAGGTGTTGCCGAACGCCGGGTTCAGCAGACCGATGATGTCGATCGAGTTCCCGCAGACGTTCACCGGGATGTGGATCGGAATCTGGAGGACGTTGCCGGAGAGAACGCCGGGGGAGTTCTGCGCGGCGCCCGAGGTGCCCGCGTCGGCGAACGCCGGGGTGGCGGCCCCGACCGCCATGAGCGTTCCAGCAGCGACTGCGGCAACCTTCGCGTACTTCACTTTCAGCCCTTTCCGCAGCGGAGTCTGAAACGGTCACGTCCTTCGTGCCGCACGGGCGCCCTCTAGATCGCCCGTAACACCGCTACCAATATTCGTAACGATTCGTCCGCGCCGACGAAACTCCTGCGAAGTCGATTTTCACGAGGAATCGCCCAGATGGTTCAGCGCGGGCAGGATAGAAGAGTGGGGAAATGCGGGGACTGCGCGCGCTTTTCGTTAAGCGCAAAGGCCCGAGTCGTTCAGGAGGAGAGAACCGACGCCCCGGGCCTTTTACGGCAGTCCGGTTCAGCTGTTGTTGACGCCGTTCTCGGACAGCAGCGGCAGCTTGTCGATGATGTGCGACAGCGGCTGGTCACCCTGGACCTCGGTCGAGTTCTCGACACACTGCTGGTTCTGGTCCGAGGACAGGATGTCCTGTACGCCGATGTTGACCAGGGCCACGATGTTCTGCACGTTCGTGATCGGAATGCCGATGCAGGGCTTGTTGAGCGTGCCTTCGATCAGGCTCAGCTGCGGGGCCATGTCGCCCTCGGTGCTGGAGTTGCCGAACGCCTGCCCCGCACCGTTGCCGTTGGCTGTCGACGTGCCGCGACCGTCACCGACCGCCATGGCCTGCGGAGCCGCCATGGCCGACACGCCGACGATGGACGCAGCTACGGCCGTCGTGGCCAGGAACTTCTTGATCACGATTCACCCTTCTCGAAGCGGAGTGCCCGTTTCCGGAGCGTCCTGGACAACTCGTGGCCGCCAGTTCAGTTTCGCCGGTTCACCCGAATGCCACGAAACCGTAGACACATATCACCGCAACGCCGGGTCGCCGGCCGTGCGCACACAAGCGGAACTCGCGGGACGCTCTGCCGTCCGGCGCGAATCGCGAAAATGAGCGAAACCGCTTCCGGCTCCGCTCCCCGTGCCTTTCCCCGGGCAGGCTGACATAATCCCGCCGCACAGAGAAAGGCCCCGCGATGCGCGGGGCCTTTCCTGTGGTCTCAGCGGGTCGGCGGCCCGGGAAGCCGCCCGTCCCGCGGAAGCCGGCTCACTGCTCGACGTTGCCGATCGCCAGGCCGACCTTGGTGACGTTCTTCTTGTACTTGAACTTGTACGTGTCGTTGTCGTTGTACGTGTACGCCTTGTTGTCGTTGTACTCGTTGTGCTCCTTGTGCACCCGGTCACAGTGGAACTTGCCGTACTTGGCGCCGCAGTTGTTGCCGGCGCTCAGGCGCGGCGCGTCGTCCCAGGACGCGGCGGAGGCCATGCCCGAGAGCGGGACGATGGCAAGGGCGGCGATGGCGAACGAGCCCGCGGTACGACCGATGAACTTGCGCATGCTTTCTCTCCTCGTGCGCAGAAATGTGACACGGGATGTCTACCGCGCCCGTGATCGGTCGAACACGTGGTGCCATGTGATATATCTGTTCGGGTCCGAAGTGCGACCATTTGCAGCACCAGCGTTTCCCCCGTGGAAATGCTTGCGCTATCCACGGCCTCACGCATGCGCACGGTGCGCCGAATGCGGCGCTGACCTGCGGCGGGGCACGGCACCCCGCCCGGCGCCGGCACCGCGCGGCGGGAGACGCCCCGCGCCGGTGCGAGCGGGCGCCCGGGAAGGACGCGCCGCCCGGCACACTGGACGGGAGCGGGGAGGCACCCCGGGGGTCCGGCCGAGTCCGGGCGCACACGTGGAGGAGCGATGTCCCAAGGCAGGCGGCACCTGACGATCACCACGGTCGTCGACGCCGAGGAGTGCGCGGTGCTCCGGGTGGCCGGGGAACTGGACGTGCACGCGGAGCGGCAGTTCCTGGACGAGTCCGGGGCCGTGATCGCGGCGGGGCACCGGTTTCTGGTGCTGGACCTGACCGCGCTGCGGTTCTGCGACTCCCGCGGCCTGAACTGCCTGCTGGCCCTGGAGTGGCTGTGCCGGCGGATGAACGGGCGGCTGCTGCTCGCCTCCCTGGGCGTACGCGTCCTGCACGTCCTCCTGGTCACCCGGGCCGTGGACGCGCTGGCCTGCTTCCCCACGGTCAGTCACGCGCTGGCCGCGGTTCCCGAGGAGTTCCGTCCCGCCTGGCCGCCCGGCGGTAGGGTGTCCGCCGACGGCAACGGCAGTGCCGGCCATGACGGTGCTGACAGCAGCGCCGGACGTGACGGCAGTGACGGTGACGGCGTCAAGACCCGTGACGTGGACGCGTACCGGTCCTACGATCGGGAGCGGCCACAGCTGCCATGACGGGAAGCCGGGGCCGGTCCGCTCCGTGAGCGTCCGAGCGGGCCCCAGGGGCGCCGCGAGCCCCCGCGCGCCGGGCCGTCCGGACGCCGGACCGGCGTTCAAGTGCTGTGCCCGGAGCCGGACTTGAACCGGCACGGCCCGAAGGCCAGCGAGGTTTAAGCTCGCCGTGTCTGCATTCCACCATCCGGGCCTGGGATCCCCCATGCCACCTCAAAGGGGGCAGCACGAGCCTAGCCCGCAGTACCGTCTGAACAGGGGTCCGTCTTCCCGAGGTTGTCTTATTTTATTGGCAACTGAGGGGTCATCAGCGGCTGGTACGGGCCGTCGGCACATGCCTGCGGCCCACCCCTGCCGCTCCGGCGCCTGCCGCACACCGTGTCCGGATTGACGGAAACTCGATGCCGTGCGTGCGCCCCCGCGAGCGCCCTTCCGCCCCCCTGCCGCCTCAGGGTCTCCGTCATACCCAGGGATGACCGGCCGGACCGGCGCTACGCCGCAGGGCTCCCCCAGGACCGCCTCAAGGGCTGACGTTGCCGTACCGGCGCCTCCCCCACGATGGAAAGGGCCGCCTTTACCCGGCCCTGACGGTACCGACGTTCGACAGGAGTCCTTTTCCCGTGACCACCACCCACACCGGCGTTCCCACCGCCACCCGCGCCACGGTGGCCGCACGCGCCACGGATCTCACCAAGGTCTACGGACAGGGCGAGACCCAGGTGGTCGCCCTGGACGCCGTGTCCGTGGAGTTCCGGCAGGCCGAGTTCACCGCGATCATGGGCCCCTCCGGCTCCGGCAAGTCCACGCTCATGCACTGCATGGCCGGCCTGGACGCCATATCCCGCGGCTCGGCCCTGATCGGCGACACCGAGCTGAACGGCCTGAAGGACAAGCATCTGACCCGGCTGCGCCGCGACAAGATCGGCTTCATCTTCCAGGCATTCAACCTGCTCCCCACGCTCACCGCGCTGGAGAACATCACGCTGCCCATGGACATCGCGGGCCGCAAGCCCGACCGGCAGTGGCTCGACCGCGTCGTGGAGACCGTCGGCCTCTCGGGGCGGCTCAAGCACCGGCCCGCGCAGCTCTCCGGCGGCCAGCAGCAGCGCGTCGCCGTGGCCCGCGCCCTGGCCTCCCGGCCGGAGATCATCTTCGCCGACGAGCCCACCGGAAACCTCGACTCCCGCTCCGGCGCCGAGGTCCTGGGCTTCCTGCGCAACTCCGTACGGGAACTGGGCCAGACCGTGGTGATGGTGACCCACGACCCGGTGGCGGCGGCCTACGCGGACCGGGTGATCTTCCTCGCCGACGGCCGGATCGTCGACGACATGGCCGACCCGACCGCCGACCGGGTGCTGGAGCGGATGAAGGGCTTCGACGCCCGGGGCCGGGTCAGCTGACCGGCACCAGCAGCCCCCGCACCGTCCCACTCCCCCAGGACCGATAATGTTCCGTACCGCCTTGCGCAACGTGCTCGCGCACAAGGCCCGGCTGCTGATGACCGTCCTCGCCGTCATGCTCGGCGTGGCCTTCGTCTCCGGCACCCTGGTCTTCACCTCCACCCTCTCCGACGCCACGCAGAAGAGCTCGCAGAAGGGCTTCGACGGCGTCGACGTGGCCGTCCAGCCGCACCGCTCGGATGCCGCCGACGCCAGGCCCGGCAAGGCCCCCGGGCTGAGCCAGGCGCTCCTCGACAAGGCCGGCAAGGTCCCCGGCGCGGCCGGCGCCACCGGCACCGTCGGGGGCTTCACCGCCATCGCCGACAAGAGCGGCAAGCTCGCCGGCAACGGCACCAGCTCCGAGGGCCGCAACTACTACCCCGGCCCGGACGGCAAGGACGACCGCTTCCCGATGACGTCCGGGGCCGCGCCCAGGGGGCCGGACCAGGTCGCCCTGGACTCCGGGACCGCCGGCAAGACCGGCTACAAGGTCGGCGACACCGTACGGCTGTCCGTGGACGGACCGGTCCGCGAGGCGAAGGTCTCCGGCATCTTCACCACCGACGACGGCGCGGTCTCCACCGGCGGCAGCCTCGCGCTGTTCGACACCGCGACGGCGCAGAAGCTGTTCGCCGCGCCCGGCGAGTTCAGCGAGATCAACGTCAAGGCCAAGCCCGGTACGTCCCAGGACGCGCTGAAGTCGGCGGTCGACAAGGTGCTGCCGGACACCGCCGAGGCCGTCACCGGCAAGAAGCTCGCCGACGACCAGGCCAAGATGATCGCCGAGAGCATGGACAGCATGAAGACCGCCCTGCTGGGCTTCGCGGGCATCGCGCTCTTCGTCGGCATCTTCATCATCGCCAACACCTTCACCATGCTGGTCGCCCAGCGCACCAAGGAACTGGCCCTGATGCGGGCGGTCGGCGCGAGCCGCCGCCAGGTCACCCGCTCGGTGCTCATCGAGGCGTTCGTGGTCGGCGCGGTCGCCGCCGTCACCGGCCTGCTGGCCGGTATCGGCATCGGCGCCGGGCTGCGCGCGCTCACCGGCGCCCTCGGCACCATCCCGGACGGCCCGCTGGTCGTCGCCCCCTCGACCGTCATCACCTCGCTGCTGGTCGGCACCGTGGTCACGGTGCTCGCCGCCTGGCTGCCGGGCCGCCGCGCCGCGAAGATCCCGCCGGTCGCCGCGATGAACAGCGTGCACGCGGCGGCGACCACCCGGTCCCTGGTCGTACGCAACGCCATCGGCGCGGTGTTCGCCGCTGCGGGCATCGCCTGTGTGCTGGGCGCCATCGCCATCGGCTCCGACGGCAAGCCGCTGCTGGGCCTGGGCGCCGGGCTGCTGCTGATCGGCGTCTTCGTGCTGACCCCGCTGCTGTCGCGCCCGATGGTCGCGGCCGCCGCGCCCGTCCTGCGTGCCTTCGGCATATCGGGCAAGCTGGCCCGGCAGAACGCGGTGCGCAACCCGCGCCGTACGGCCGCCACGGCCTCCGCCCTGATGATCGGGCTCGCCCTGGTCACCGGCCTGACCGTGATCGCGGGCAGTGTCCAGAAGGCCGTCGACAAGATGGCGGTCGACGCCATGAAGGCGGACTACGTCGTCAGCATGGCCAACCACGGCGCGCTCTCCCCGGACGTGGCGAAGACGCTGGCCGCCGACCCGAAGGTCACCGCCTCCAGCCCGCAGCGCAACGCCCCTGTCCGCATCGACGGCGAGCGGGAGTCCCTGACCGGGGTGGACGGCAAGGCGATCGGCGAGCTGGCGGACCCGGAGTTCGCCGCGGGCTCCTTCGACGGGCTCGGCACGCCGAAGGCGAACCGGGCGGTCGTCGACAGCGAGACCGCCAAGCAGCACGGCTGGCAGGTCGGCTCGTCCTTCGAGACGACCTTCGAGGACGGCAAGAAGGGCCGGCTCACCGTCTCCGGTGTCTTCGAGGGCAGCGACATGCTGCAGGGCATCGTGCTCGACACCTCCGTGCTGGCTTCGCACCAGAAGGACCCCACCGACACGCGGGTGATGGTCAAGACGAAGGGTGGCGCGTCCGAGGCCGCCAAGGAGTCCCTGGTCGAGACGCTCGGCAAGAACCCGGCGATCACCGTCCAGGACAAGGACGACGTGTCCGAGGCCATCGCGAGGGGGATCACCCTGCTGCTGAACATGCTCTACGGGCTGCTCGCCATGGCCGTGGTCGTCGCGGTGCTCGGCGTCGTCAACACCCTGGCGATGTCGGTGTTCGAGCGGTCGCAGGAGATCGGCATGCTGCGGGCGATCGGCCTGGACCGGGTCGGCATCAAGCGGATGGTGCGGCTGGAGTCGCTGGTCATCGCGCTGTTCGGCGGGGTCCTCGGCATCGGCCTGGGCGTCTTCTTCGGCTGGGCGGCCGGTGAGCTGCTCGGCGCCTCGCTGCCCACGTACGAGCTGGTGCTGCCGTGGGGCCGGATGGGCCTCTTCCTGGCGCTCGCCGCGGTGGTCGGGATGCTGGCCGCGCTGTGGCCGGCCCGCCGGGCCGCGAAGCTGAACATGCTGGCGGCGATCAAGGCCGAGTAGCGGACGCCGTCACGACGAGGCCCCGGTGCCCGGACCGCGCGCAGCGGCCCGGACGCCGGGGCCCTTGCCGTACGTCAGCCGCGCCACTCCCGGGCGCGCAGCGGCAGCCCGGAGGCGCCGGATTCCGGCGTGCGGACCGCCAGCACCTGGTTGACGCCTATGCGGTTGCGTTCGAAGGACAGCGCGGAGGCGGCCATGTACAGCCGCCACACCCGGGCCCGGCCCGGCGTCGTCAGCCGCACCGCCTCCTTCCAGTGCGCCTCCAGGTTGTCGACCCAGGCGCGCAGCGTCAGCGCGTAGTGCTCGCGGATGGCCTCCACGTCCCGCACCTCGAACCCGGCGTCCTCCAGCTGTCCGGCGGTGCGGCCGACCGGGGACAGCTCGCCGTCCGGGAAGACGTACCGGTCGATGAACTCGTCGACGTGGTAGGCGTCCTCGTCGGCCAGCGGGCGGCGGGCGATCTGGTGGTTGAGGAGGCGTCCGCCGGGCTTGAGGAGCGCGTACAGGTCGGCGGCGTACTCGGCGTAGCGGGCGCGGCCGACGTGTTCGGCCATGCCGATCGAGGAGATCGCGTCGAACGGCTCGTCGTGGACCTCGCGGTAGTCCTGGACGCGGATCTCGACACGGTCGGCGAGGCCCGCCTCGGCGACGCGCTTGCGGCCGTAGGTGGCCTGTTCCTCGGAGAGGGTGATTCCGACGACCCGTACGCCGTACTCGCGGGCGGCGTGCAGGGCCATCGAGCCCCAGCCGCAGCCGACGTCCAGCAGCCGCTCGCCCTCCTTCAGGCCGAGCTTGCGGCAGATCAGGTCCAGCTTGTCGCGCTGGGCCTCTTCCAGGGTGGCGTCGGGGCTCTCCCAGTAGGCGCACGAATAGACCATGGACGGGCCGAGCACCAGCTCGTAGAAGTCGTTGCCGACGTCGTAGTGGTGGCTGATGGCTTCCTTGTCACGGCGCAGCGTGTGCAGCGCGCCGTGGCTCTTGGGGGCCTCCTCGGCGGGCGGCTTGGGCGGTACGGGGACGCCCGCCAGCGTCACCAGTTCGCGGGCGGCGGCGCGGATCTCCGGCTTGGCCAGGGCGCGCAGGACGGCGGCGCGCTGCGGCTTCTCGGCCGCCGTGCCGCGCTCCCAGATCAGCCCGGACAGCAGGTCCAGCGCCTCGTACAGGTCGCCCTCGACGTCGATGTCGCCGGCCACCCAGGCGCGCGCGAGGCCCAGTTCGCCCGGCTTGAACATGAGGCGGCGCAGGGCGCGGCGGTTGCGGATGACGAGGGTGGGGGCGCCCGGCGGGCCGTACTCGCTGCGGTCCCAGGCGCGGATCCGGACCGGGAGCGGGGCTCCCAGCACCTCCTCGGCGAGCTTGGAGAGCCGTCCAGCGGCGTCGGCCATGTCGCACACCTCCGTGTTGACGAGAAGGGCGAAGAAGTTTCACCCACCACCTAAACGCCGTGCGAGCACCCGGTAGTCCCGTTCGTTCGTAAGGGAACAGCAAAACGGCGGTGCTCCGCCACAACGAATACGCCGAAGGGACGGCCGCACCACGGATGGCGGCCGCCCCTTCGGCGGTGGTGTGCGGGTGACGTCCGCTGCCGGACGTCACTCCCGGGAGAAGGTCAGGAAGAAGCCTTGGCCTTCGCCTTGTCGTCGGCCTTCGCCTTGTCGTCGGCCGCGGCGGCGGGCGCCGGGGCCGGCTTGGCGGCCTCGTAGAACTCCTCGCGCGGGTTCTCCATCGCGCCGAGCGAGGTGATCTCACGCTTGAGGAACATGCCGAGGGTCCAGTCGGCGAAGACGCGGATCTTGCGGTTGAAGGTCGGCATCGCCATGCCGTGGTACGCGCGGTGCATGTACCAGGCCAGCCGGCCCTTCAGCTTGATCTTGGTCTTGCCCAGGACGATCATCGCGACGCCCTTGTGCAGACCCAGACCCGCGACCGCGCCCTTGTTGGCGTGGCTGTACTCCTTCTGCGGGAAGCCCCGCATGCCGGAGATCACGTTGTCGGCGAGCACCTTGGACTGGCGCAGCGCGTGCTGGGCGTTCGGCGGGCACCAGGCGTTCTCGTTGCCCGCCTTGCGGCCGACCAGGTCCGGGACCTGGGCGTTGTCGCCGGCGGCCCAGATGTAGTCGGTGCCCTGCACCTGGAGGGTGGCCTGGGTGTCCACGTGACCGCGCGGGCCCAGCGGGAGGCCGAAGCGCGCGAGCACCGGGTTCGGCTTGACGCCGGCGGTCCACACGATGGTGTTGGAGTCGACCTCCAGGTCGTTGCTCAGCACCACGTGGCCGTCGACGCAGGACTTGGTGCTGGTGCCGAGGTAGACCTCGACCCCGCGGCTCTCCAGGTGCTCCTTGCCGTAGGCGCCGAGCTTGGGGCCGACCTCGGGGAGGATCTTGTCGGCGACGTCGACCAGCAGGAAGCGCATGTCTTCGCGCTTGACGTTGTTGTAGTACTTCGCGGCGTCGCGGGCCATGTCCTCGACCTCGCCGATGGTCTCCGCGCCGGCGAAGCCGCCGCCGACGAAGACGAAGGTCAGCGCCTTGCGGCGGACCTCCTCATCGGTCGTGGAGTCGGCCTTGTCCAGCTGCTCCAGGACGTGGTTGCGCAGGCCGATGGCCTCCTCGATGCCCTTCATGCCGATGCCGTTCTCGGCGAGGCCGGGGATCGGGAAGGTGCGGGAGACGGCGCCCATCGCGATGACCAGGTAGTCGAAGGGCAGCTCGTACGCCTCGCCGACCAGCGGCGAGATCGTGGCGACCTTGCGGTCCTGGTCGATGGTGGTGACGCGGCCGGTGAGGACCTCCGCCTTCGGGAGCACGCGTCGCAGCGGCACCACGACGTGGCGGGGAGAGATGCTGCCGGCAGCAGCTTCAGGGAGGAAGGGCTGGTACGTCATGTACGAGCGCGGGTCGACGACCGTGACCGTCGCCTCGCCGTACCGCATCTTCTTGAGGATGCGGCGTGCCGCGTACAAACCTACGTACCCACCGCCTACAACGAGGATCCTGGGACGCTCCGTGGTGCTCATGCAATCGAGTATCCACCCCCACTCGGAGCACCCCTCGTGAGCCCCTTCACAAGGTTGTGGGAGGGGTCTGCTACACTCCGCCGCCCCGTGATCGACGCCATAGCCCAACAAGGGAACCAAGGTGTCGTCCGGAGCGTTGGAAACCCCCGTTGATCAGGGATTGTGCCCTCCGGGGCGGCTGGACCACGCCGCACGTAAGCCTTTCCTTAACACCCCTGAAAACCGCACATTCTTGCGGTGCCGGGGGCCTACGGCCCAAGAAGTAGGGCCCGCTGACCGGTTTGTGCGGTCAACGAGCCCTTTTTTCATGTGAAGAGTTTCACGAACTTTCTCCGCGGCGGGACCCGAGAGGCCCCTGGAGGGGACCCTTCCGGCCCTTGCCACTGCCCCGCGGAGCGCTACGCGCAGCTCCAGGCGATGCCGTCCAGGATGTCGTGCTCCGAGACGACGACCTCCTCCGCGCCCACCCGCTCCATGATCGACAGAAGGACCAGGGCGCCCGCGCCGATGACGTCCACCCGGCCCGGGTGCATGGCCGGGATGGCCGCCCGCTGCTCGTGGGTGGCGGTCAGCAGGCGGTCGGTGATCTCGCGGACCCGGGACAGCGGGATGCGCGCGTGGTGGATGGCGGCGGAGTCGTATGCGTGCAGGCCCAGGGCGATGGCGGCGACCGTGGTCACCGAGCCGGCCAGGCCGACCAGGGTGGCGGTCTCGTCGAGGGGCACGGTCCCGGCCGCCTCGTCCAGGGCGCGGCCGATGTCCGCCTTGACGGCGTCGAGCTGCGCGTCGCCGGGCGGGTCGATGATCCCGCCGTCCCGTACGAGGTGCCGCTCGGTCATCCGTACGCAGCCGATGTCCACGGAGCGGGCGGCGCGCACGCCGTCCGTGCCGAGGACGAACTCGGTGGAGCCGCCGCCGATGTCGACGACCAGGAAGGGCGTGGCGAGGTCGGTGCGGCCGGTCAGCTCCTTGGTGGCGCCGGTGAAGGAGAACTCCGCCTCCTGGTCGCCGGTGATCACCTCGGGCTCGACGCCCAGGATGTCCAGCACCCCGCGCACGAAGTCGTCCCGGTTCTCCGCGTCGCGGGAGGCGGAGGTGGCGACGAAGCGGACGGTCTCCGCGCCCAGCTCCCGGATGACCGCGGCGTACTCGCGGCAGGCCGCGAAGGTGCGCTCCAGGGCCTCGGGGGCGAGCCGGCCCGTACGGTCCACGCCCTGGCCCAGGCGCACGATCTGCATCCGGCGGTCCAGGTCCTTCAGCTCGCCGGTCGCCGGGTCGAGGTCGGCGACGAGCAGGCGGATGGAGTTCGTACCGCAGTCGATGGCCGCTACGCGCTTCATGCGGTCGGCTCCCCCTCGTTCTCGGCGGTGGTGCCGGCGCAGGTGCCCTCGGCGGCGTCCGCGCACGGGGTCACGCAGGGCCCCTTGCGCCACCACTGCGGCAGCATCGCCAGCGCTTCGTCGCCGAGCGGGTTGACGCCGGGGCCGGCCGCGAGCGAGTGGCCGACCAGCACGTGCAGGCACTTGACGCGGTCCGGCATGCCGCCCGCGCTCGGGAAGCCCTGCAGGACGTCGATGGCGTCCCGGCGCCGGATGTAGTCTTCGTGGGCGGCCCGGTACTTGTCGGCCAGCTCCGGGTCCCGGCCCAGCCGCTCGGTCATCTCCTTCATCACGCCGTTGGCCTCCAGCGTGCCGATCGCGGAGGCCGCGCGCGGGCAGGTGAGGTAGTACAGCGTGGGGAAGGGGGTGCCGTCCTCCAGGCGCGGGGCCGTCTCGACGACGTCCGGCTGGCCGCAGGGGCAGCGGTGCGCGATGGCGCGCAGGCCGCGGGGCGGGCGGCCGAGCTGTTCCTTGAAGGCCGCGATGTCCGCGTCGGTGGGCTCGGTGCGCTCGGTCTGCGGCGGGGGCATGAGGTGTTCTGACACGGACGTGGGTGCTTTCGGTCGTGGCGGTGGTGGAGGGGGCCGGCGGAGGTGCCGCTCGACGGGCGGGCCCGGGCACGCCCCGGACAGGCTACTTGTCGGCGGCGTCCAGGCCGTGCCACATGTTGTCGTACCAGGGGCGTTCCGCGGCGGTCCGGCCCGTGCGCCGCTGCCCGGTGCCGGAGCCGTCCTGGACGATGAAGCCGGTCTCGCCGGGCCGGACGTAGTGCAGGTGCAGCCGGGCCTGCTGCCGTACGTACTCCGGGTCCTGCCAGCGGGCCTTCTCGTCGCGCAGTTCGTCGGCGCGCAGCTGGGCCTCGGCGGCCTGGCGGCGCTGGTCGGCGATCTCGGAGCGCTGCGAGATGTACTGCCGGGTGGGGTAGGCCAGGGCGACGACCAGGGAGCACAGCACCAGTGCGAGCAGTGCCGCCCGGCCGGTGAGGCGGCCCCGGCGGGGCGGGCGGGCGCGCTGGACGCGGGCGGCGGCCTGTTCGCCGAGCGCCTTGAGCCGGGTCGCGGTGGAGAACCGTTCCGCGGACACGTCGTCTCCCCTTCAGTCACCGGGCCCGGGCCGGCGCGGCCCGCAGCACGTACGTCCCCGGCAACGGTACGGGACCGCCGCCGGGGACGTAGGTATTCACAGCTGCCGGGGCCGTTCGCGGCCCGCGGGGATGCTCAGCCCGTGCGGAGCCGGTCAGTCCGCGGTGCGGAACCGCGGGAAGGCGGAGCGGCCCGCGTAGACCGCCGCGTCGTCGAGGATCTCCTCGATGCGCAGCAGCTGGTTGTACTTGGCGACGCGCTCGGAGCGGGCCGGGGCGCCGGTCTTGATCTGGCCGCAGTTGGTGGCGACGGCCAGGTCGGCGATGGTGACGTCCTCGGTCTCGCCGGAGCGGTGCGACATCATGCACTTGAAGCCGTTGCGCTGGGCCAGCTCGACGGCGTCCAGGGTCTCGGTCAGCGAGCCGATCTGGTTGACCTTGACCAGCAGGGCGTTGGCCGAGTTCTCCTCGATGCCGCGGGCCAGGCGCTCCGGGTTGGTGACGAACAGGTCGTCGCCGACCAGCTGCACCTTGGCGCCCAGGCGCTCGGTGATGCCGTTCCAGCCGGCCCAGTCGTCCTCGAACAGCGGGTCCTCGATGGAGACCAGCGGGTAGGCGTCGACGAGCTCCTCGTAGTACGAGGTCATCTGCTCGGCGGTGCGCTGCTGGCCCTCGAACTCGTAGACGCCGTCCTTGTAGAACTCGGAGGCGGCGACGTCGAGCGCGAGCGCGATGTCCTGGCCGGGGGTGTAACCGGCTTCCTTGATCGCTTCGAGGATCAGGTCCAGGGCCTCGCGGTTGGAGCCCAGGTTCGGGGCGAAGCCGCCCTCGTCGCCCAGTCCGGTGGCCAGGCCCTTGCTCTTCAGGACCTTCTTGAGGGTGTGGTAGACCTCGGCGCCCCAGCGCAGGGCCTCGGAGAAGGACTCCGCGCCGATCGGGGCGATCATGAATTCCTGGATGTCCACGTTGGAGTCGGCGTGCGAGCCGCCGTTCAGGATGTTCATCATCGGGACCGGCAGCACGTGGGCGTTCGGGCCGCCGAGGTAGCGGAACAGCGGGAGGTCGCTGGCCTCGGAGGCGGCGTGCGCGACGGCCAGGGAGACGCCGAGGATGGCGTTGGCGCCGAGCGAGCCCTTGTTGTCGGTGGCGTCCAGGTCGAACATGGCCTGGTCGATCAGGCGCTGCTCGGTGGCGTCGTAGCCGACCAGCTCCGGGCCGATCTGCTCGATGACCGCGAGGACGGCCTTCTCCACGCCCTTGCCCAGGTAGCGGGCCGGGTCACCGTCGCGCAGCTCGATGGCCTCGAAGGCGCCGGTCGAGGCGCCGGACGGGACGGCGGCACGGCCGGTGCTGCCGTCGTCGAGGCCGACCTCGACCTCGACCGTGGGGTTGCCTCGCGAGTCGAGGATCTCGCGAGCTACGACGACGTCGATGGACGGCACGTTGTCTCCTTCGTGGGTGTCTGGAGTTCTGCAGCACGAGCCTAACGGCCTCCGGGGGTTCCGCTCGCCGCCAGCCCGGTCCGTGGGACGAATACACCCGCAAAGCCCCTGTTCACGGGATGTATGGGCGCAATGTTCGCTGAACGGAGAAGTCGGCGGACGGGCGGGGGCGGGCCGGAGGGGCCGGGCCGGGCCCGGAGGGAAATGGAGAAGCCCCGCCGCGGCGCGTGCGGGGGACAGGCGCCGTGGCGGGGCGGTCTCACGGGAAGAGCGGATTCCCGGGACGGGCGGGCCCTGGGGAGCCGTGCCGTCCGTACGTACCGCCGTACGTACGGGGTGTCACGGTCACCCGGGGTCCGTCAGGGGTCAGCGGGCTCAGACGGCCAGCTTCTGACCCGGGAAGATCAGGTTGGGGTTGCCGCCGATGACGGACTTGTTGTTCTCGTAGACCGACTTCCAGTTCTTGCCGTGGGAAGCGGCGATCTTGGCGAGGGTGTCACCGGACTTGACGGTGTAGTTGCCCTCGGGGTTCGACTTCGGCGTCGACTTCTTCTGCGGGGCCGGGGTCTTGCGGGCCAGCTCCTCGCCCTGCTTGCGGGCCTCGGAGCGGGAGGCGCCCTGCGAGGCGGAGCGCTCGGACTTGTACGACTTGTGCGACTTGTGCGAGCTGCTGCCCTGCGAGGAGCCGCCGTCGGCCTTGGCGTTCGCGTTGCCCTTGCCGAGGTGGCCGCCGGCGCAGGTCCAGGCACCCGGGCCCTGGATGGCGAGCAGGCGCTCGGCCGCGGCGATCTGCTGGCTCTTGCTGGCCTGGTCGGCACGCGGGGCGTACTTGGTACCGCCGGCGGCGGCCCAGCTGGAGTTGGTGAACTGCAGGCCACCGTAGTAGCCGTTGCCGGTGTTGATCGACCAGTTGCCACCGGACTCGCACTGGGCGACGGCGTCCCAGTTGTTGCCCGCGGCGGAGGCGGAGGTGGCGCCCATCAGCGGGACGGCCACAGCGGCACCGGCGACGCCCGCCAGGGTGGCGACGCGGACGGCCTTGGAGGGACGACGGTGCTTGCCCTTGGAGTTCAGCATGGTTGTTCCTCACCGACGCCTGCGAGGTGAGCTGTCGGGTTCGGGCCATGTGAGTTGCCCGGCCGTGTGTGCTTCACACATGGCTTCACCCCAAGCCGGTTGGACCCGCTTTCGCGGGTGGGGCCGGCGCTTACCTTGGGTCCCCCGCTCCTGCCTTCGGCGCTCTCGCGTCGAGTGACCTCCGACCACCGGCAGGATTCGGCGTGTGATCGAAGGGCCCGCTTTGGCGAGCGATGAAGACGGTAAACAGGAACACCCCGTGGGTTCAAACCCCTACATCTGAGGCCAGTTGGCCCCCAGACATCACAGGATCATCACATTTCCGCAGGTCGTCGCAGGTTTGGAAACAACGGACGGGACGGTCACCGGCCCCCGCAACGAGATCCATGTCTCACTTTCGCCAAAGCGGGCGAATGTCTACGAATTACCCCGTCAGTGGCCGAGATCGAGGCGCTGACCAGGGTGGATAAGGTCCGGATCGCCCCCGATGGCACCTTTGTTGGCCTCGTAGAGCGCCGGCCAGCCGCCCGGGACCCCGCGGTCCTCGGCGATGACTGACAGGTTGTCACCAGGCTGCACGGTGTAGCCGCCCGGCACACCCGGGTCCGTACGGTGCGCGTCCCCGCCCCGCGAGGGACGTCCCCCGCCGGAGCGGTCCGCGTCGCCCGCGCCACCGGAGCCCGCGCCCTTGCCCGCGTCCGTACCCGTACCCGCGTCCGCGCCCGTGCCGGGCTTCTCGTCCTCGCCGGGCTCGCCGCGGTGCTTGCCCTGCGACGGAGGCGCGGTGGGGCTCGTGGAGGCGCCGTCGCCCGGGGCGGCCGGGTCGGCGGGCCGCGCCGGGTCCTCCGTACGGCCCGTACCGGACGGGTCCGGCGTACGGGACGGGCCCGGGGTCCCGGACGGACCGGTGGGCGACGGCTTCGGCTCCGGCGTGCCGTGGCCGGGCTGCGGCGTCCCGGACGGCCCGGAGGAGGGCGGCGGGGTGGCGGGGGAGGACGGGGACGGGGACGAGGGCTCCGGCCGCGGAGTCGGCGTGGCCGTGCTGCCCGGGTCGACGTCCGGCCCGCTGCCGCCCTGCTTGAGTCCCGCGTTCACCGCGCAGCTCGGCCACGTGTCGGGGCCGCGCGCGGCGAGGATCGACTCGGCGACGGCTATCTGCTGCGAGCGGCTGGCCAGGTCCGGCCGCGAGGCGTACGCCGAGCCGCCGTAGCGGTCCCACATCTCCTGGGTCAGCTGGAGCCCGCCGTAGAAGCCGTTGCCGGCGTTGGCGCTCCACACCCCGCTGCTCTCGCACTGCGCGACGCGGTCCCAGGTGGCCGCGTCGGCGGCGTTGGCGCTGCTCGCGGCGAGCAGCGGCATGGCGAGGGCGCCGCCGGCGACTCCCGCCGTGACGAAGATGGCCGGAGCCTGACGGGGGCGTCGGTGACGGCCGTTCCCGGAGCGCATGCGGTTGCCTTTCGAGCGGCGGTTGAGTTGTCGTCGAAGGGCCGGGAGCGTCGGCGGTGTGGCCCGTGCGCTGCCGCGCCGCCCGCCCCGGCCTTTCAAACGGATGAAGGTAGCGGGGCCGCCCGCTCGTCACAAGCCGGTGTAGCGGAGATCACGCCCAGGTCACGGCCTGACGTGACGTCACTTCCGTACGGGCGTGAACTCCACCGGCAGGGCCCGCAGCCCCCGCATGATCAGCCCGCCGCGCCAGCGCAGCTCGTCCGGCTCCGCGCCGAGCCGCAGGTCCGGCAGCCGGGTCAGCAGGGTGGCCATCGCGGTCTGGCCTTCGAGGCGGGCCAGCGGCGCGCCCAGGCAGTAGTGGATGCCGTGGCCGTATCCGAGGTGCTGGTTGTCGCGGCGGGACAGGTCCAGGACGTCGGGCCCGGCGAAGCGCTCCGGGTCCCGGTCGGCGGCGGCCAGGACGACCAGGACCGGGTCGCCCTCGGCGATCCGCTGCCCGCCGATGGTGAGGTCCCGGGTGGCGAAGCGCCAGGTGGCCAGCTCGACCGGGCCGTCGTAGCGCAGCAGCTCCTCCACGCCGGTGGCGAGCAGCCCGTCGTCGCCCGCCTGGGCGGCCTTCTGGAGGAGTTCGCGCTGGGCGGGGTGGCGCAGCAGCTGGTACACGCCGTTGCCGATGAGGTTGACGGTGGTCTCGAAGCCGGCGAAGAGCAGGATGAAGGCCATCGCGGCGGCCTCGTTCTCGGTCAGGTGCTCGCCGTGGTCGGAGGCCCGGATCAGGCCGGAGATGAGGTCGTCGTCGCCCTCGTCGCCGAGGGTCTCGCGCTTGCGGTGGATCAGCTCGGCGAGGTAGCCGCGCATCTTCTTCACCGACCGGGCGACGCCGCCGCGCGGCCCCTGGCCGTGCCGGATCATCATCCCGGCCCAGTCCCGGAAGTCGTCCTGGTCCTCGCGCGGGACGCCGAGCAGGTCGCAGATGGCGTAGATGGGCAGCGGGAAGGCGAACTCGTGGATGAGGTCGGCCTCGCCGCGCTCCGCGAAGGAGTCGATGAACGCGTCGGTCAGTTCCTGTACGCGGGGCGCGAACCGGGCGATGCGGCGCGGGGTAAACGCCTTGGAGACCAGCCGGCGCAGCCGGGTGTGGTCCGGCGGGTCGATGTTGAGCAGGTGCGTCATCAGGTTCGCGCCGCGCTCACCGGGGATGCCGACCTTGCCCTTGCCGTGCGCGGCCGCGCTGTGGTGCACCGGGTTCTTCGACAGCCGGGTGTCGGCGAGCGCCTGCCGGGCGTCCGCGTAGCGGGTCACCAGCCAGGCCTCGACGCCGCTGGGCAGCCGCGTACGGTGCACCGGCGCGTGCTCGCGCAGCCAGGCGTACGCCGGGTACGGGTCGGAGGCGAACTCCCACGTGAACAGCTCGGGACAGGGCGGAGCGGCCGCCGGGCCGCGACCGGTCACGGGGCAGGCGGCCTCGGCCCCGGAAGGGTCAGCGGGCCGCTCGTCGGAGGGGAAGGGTGTCTGCGGGCGCACCCCTCGACGTTAACCGCTGCCGAAGGACCCGCTGTGCCCGTCCTGCCAGCGCTTGCGCTCCCGGTCCTGGTCGTCGCCGTGCCGGGTGGGGGCGTTGCCGTAATCGGGCAGTTCGTGCGGGGTCAGCCGGTGGTCGCCGTCGCGCGGCACCTCGTTCGGGTCGCGCAGCTCGCTCTCGTACCCGGTCGGGTTCTTGGGCGGGGTCGGCTGGGTCTCCGGCTCGGGCGGGTCGGGCTCGCGGTCCCGGCGGCGCCGGCCGTAGACCACGGCGAGGATCAGGCCCACGACGATGACGATTCCGACGATCAGCGGGCCGGTGCCGACGACCATGTCCCGCGTGAAATCCACGGCCTGCTGGACGGACGTGCCGTCCAGGGCCGGTGTGGTCGAAGCGGTCGTTGCTGTCATTCGACCCGGGTACCCGGGCGGGCGGGGACGATGCGCGGGCCGCCGCGGCACCCGCCCACGGAACCGGTATGGAGACGTAAGCGCAGGTCAGCGGCGTGGCGTACGGCTCATGTCCCCCGGACGGCGGGCCCCGGGTCCGGCTCGGCGGGGTCCACGCCCAGCGCGTCCAGGAAGGCGGCGGCCGCCGGGGACGGGCCGAGCCGGTTCCAGACGACGCGCTCGACCCGGACGGGCGCGTTGCGCACCCGCACCACGCTCAGGCCGGTCAGCTCCGCGGCGAACGCCTGCGGCACCATGCCGATGCCCAGCCCGGCCCGTACCAGCTTGGCCAGGAACTCCACCGTGGTCACCTCGAAGGCCACCTCGCTCGTCAGGCCCGCCGCGCGGAACGCCTCCTCCCGCTGGCGGCGCGCCGCCGAACCGGCCGTGAAGTCCACGAAGGTCTCCTGGGCCAGCCGCCGCAGGTCCGTCCACTCCCGGCCCGCCAGCGGATGGTCCGGCGCCACGACGGCGACCAGCTCGCCGTGGGCCAGTGCCCGCTCCCGGACGCCCTGACTGCGGGCGCCGGGCACCAGGCCGACGAAGGCGACGTCCAGCGTGCCCTGCCGGACCTGCTCGATCAGCTGCTCGCTCATCTCCATGCGCAGGCTGATCCGGACCTTCGGGTGGCGGGCGCGGTAGGCGCCCAGCTCGCGCGCCAGGTCGACGGCCGCGACGGTGGAGATCGCGCCCACGGCGAGGCGGCCGCGCACCTCGCCGACCGCCGCCTCCACCTCGGCGCGGGCCCGCTCGGCCGCCTCCAGCGCCTGCCGGGCGACCGGCACGAACGCCTCCCCCGCGGTGGTCAGCCGCACGCTGCGGCTCGTACGGTCGAAGAGCCGGGCGCCCAGCTCCTTCTCCAGGCGGGCGATCTGGTGGCTGAGCGCGGACTGCACGACGTGGCAGCGCTCGGCGGCGCGGGTGAAGCCGCCCGTTTCGGCGACCGCGACCACGTACCGCATCTGTTGCAGCTCCATGCGGCGAGCGTAGCCAGCGGCCGGCGCCACCGGTCGATCGCGTTCCGCGATGAATGCCATGACAACTATGTGTTGGACTCATCAACGGACGGCGGCGGAAGCTGAGGGACAGAGCAACACCAACGGGGTGGCGCGTCGTACGGAAAGGGATCTGATGGCTTCCCAGGAAGAGGGGCAGCGGGGGCTGGGGCGCGGCACGCTGCTGCTGATGTCCGTGGCGACCGGCCTGTCGGTCGCGGGCAACTACTTCGCCCAGCCGCTGCTGGACGTCATCGGCAGCGACCTGCACCTTGGCGCCGCCACCGCGGCGCTGGTGGTGACCGTCGCGCAGGTCGGTTACGGCCTCGGGCTGCTGTTCCTCGTCCCCCTCGGTGACCTGGTGAACCGGCGGCGGCTGGCGGTGGGCCTGACCGCCGCCACCGCCGCCTTCCTGACCGTGACGGCGAGCGCCCCCAACGGCACGGTGCTGCTGATCGGCACCGCCCTCACCGGTCTGACCTCCGTCGCCGCCCAGGTCGTCGTCCCGTACGCGGCGTCCCTCGCGCCGCCCGCCGAGCGCGGGCGTACGGTCGGCACCGTCATGACCGGGCTGCTGCTGGGCATCCTGCTGGCCCGTACGGCGGCCGGGCTGCTGGCCGACCTCGGCGGCTGGCGCACCGTCTACTGGGTCAACGCCGCCCTGATGCTGCTGATGGCCGTCCTGCTGCGGCTCCGGCTGCCCGCCCTGCACACCGGCACCGGGCTGCGCTACCCCGCGCTGATCCGCTCCACGCTCGCCCTCTTCGTCCAGGAGCCGGTGCTGCGCTGGCGGGCCGCGCTGGGCGCACTGTCCTTCGCCGCGTTCAGTGTGCTGTGGACGGCGATGGCCTTCCTGATGTCCGGCCCCTCCTACGGGTGGTCGGAATCGGCGATCGGGCTGCTGGGCCTGGTGGGCGCGGCCGGTTCACTGTCTGCCTCGGCCGCCGGGCGGCTCGCCGACCGGGGGCTGGCCCACCGGGTCACCGGTGCGGGCGGATTCCTGCTGCTCGGCTCGTGGGCGCTGCTGGCCGCAGGCGGCGCGGGCGGCGCCTGGTCGCTGGCGGCCCTGCTGGCCGGGGTGGTCGTACTGGACGCGGCGGTGCAGGCGGTGCACATCAGCAACCAGAACCTGGTCTACGCGGTGCGCCCCGAAGCCCGTAACCGCCTCAACTCCGCCTATATGACGAGCTACTTCGTCGGCGGCGCGGCCGGCTCGGCGCTCACCTCGGCGGTGTGGGGCGCGGCCGGCTGGGGTGGGGTGTGCGCCGTGGGCGCGGCGCTGGGCGCGGCCGTGGCCGCCGTCTGGACGGCCGAACGGCTGCGCGCCCGCGGGTCCCGCGCTCAGTCCGCGGCGCCGGAGGCGGCCTCCTCGGCGGACCGGATCGCGTCCCGGTAGGTGCGGGCGGCGGCGCGCAGCGCGGTCTCCGGGTCCGTGCCGGAGGCTTCGGCCTGTACGGCGAGGGCGAGGAGTTCGTATCCGAAGCCGTCGCCCGCCGGGAGCGCGTCGATGCCCGCCGTCCGCGCCCGGGAGGCCAGCTTCCCGGCGAGCGCCAGGGCGGGCTGGCCGAGCGGGATGCCTTCGGTGACGGACGAACGGCGCTTCTCGTCCGCCTTCCGGCGCAGCCAGTGGGCCTTCACGTCCTCCGCGGTGTCGGCCTCGTCCTCGCCGAAGATGTGCGGGTGGCGGTTGATCAGCTTCTCCACGATCGTGCCCGCCACGTCGTCGACGGAGAACGGCTCGTCCGGGTCGTCCTGGGCGATCCGGGCGTGGAAGACGACCTGGAGGAGTACGTCGCCCAGCTCCTCGCGCAGCGTCTCCCGGTCGCCCTCCTCGATGGCCTCGACCAGCTCGTACATCTCCTCGATGCCGTACTTCGCCAGGTCCTCGTGGGTGCGCACCCCGCTCCACGGGCATGCGCGGCGGATCCGGTCCATGATCTGGACGAGGTCGAGCAGCCGGGCGCCGGGCAGGTCGTACGAGCCGGGCAGCAGCTCCAGGTCCGGCATGGTCTCCCGGCCGGAGCCGGCCATCCGGGCCAGGCCGTCGGTCAGCTCCGAGTCGCCGTCGGCGGAGGTGATCACGACGGCCGTACGGTCCCCGGACCGGCAGAACTCCACCAGCTCACGGGCGTCGGGCACGGCTGCCTCGACCGCGACGCCCGCCTCGCGCAGATACGGGAGCTGCGGATGGGCGTCGTCGGCGCACAGCACGCGGCCGGCGGCGCGCAGCGTCCGCCACGCGGGCCAGGACAGCAGGCCGGGCGCGACCCGGTGGCTGGTCGTGAGCAGGACCAGCCGGCCGGGGGCGGGGGCCTGCGGTGTGCCGGGGGCGTCGGTGGCGTCAGCGTTCACCCGACGAACGTAACGCACGGCACCGACAGGACGGCCGCCCGGCCGGGGCCATGACGAGGGGTGCGCGTACGAGCCGTACGCGCCCCGCCCCCGGTCCGGCTCAGGTCTGCTGCTGCCCCGCCTTCGTCGCGTCCCGGACCCACGGCTCCTTCGTCCCGCCGAGGACGACCTGCCCGTCGTCCCACTTCCCGTAGCGCGGATTGACGTCGATGCTCATCTTCCGGGACGTCTTGGCGAGCGCGTCGGCGAGCCGCTGCTGGCCCTGCGGCTGCCCGCGGTCGGCTCCGATGCTCTTGGCGACACCGTCCAGCAGGAGCTGGTTGCGGACCACGGCGTCGATCTCGCCCGGCGCGATGGCCTGCTGGAGCCACATCTCCCTGAGCCGGCCGGCGCCGCCCGCGCTGCGCTCGGCCGCCGCGCGCCACTGCTGCACATCGCGCCGGGAGACGGTGACCCCGGCGTCCTTCGCGCCGCGCTCCAGGACCCGGTCGAAGATCATTCCGTTGAGGGTGGCGGGCCCCAGTTTCCCGGTGTTCTCGACCAGTTGGGCGGCCTGCGGGGACTTCTCCTGGGCGGTGCGTACGTCCCGTACCCGCGACTGGAGCTGCGAGACGGTGATCCGCTGCCCGTCCACGACGGCCGCGGCACCCGGACGCGCGTCCGTGCCGCAGGCGGTGAGCAGGGGTGCGGCCAGCAGAGCGGCAGCGGCGGAAACGGGAAGCGCGGTCCTACGGCGGAACATCAAGCCTCCTGGCGGGTGCGACGAACGGTGCGGCGACGTGCGGCTCTTCCAACCTGGCGTTGATCGATGCCGATGCTAAAGAGTCCGCGTGATCCGGGCCACTGATTCGACCAACGAGTTGCCCGGAAGGCGGTTTCTCTTCCGGCTTCCTTCCCCGGCGTCCCCGGTCCCCTTCCCCGGGTCAGCCGCGTACCTGCCCGAGCCAGTACAGGGTGCGGCGGACCTCCGCCGGGAAGGCGGCGTGCGGGCCGTGCAGCCGTTCCGCGTCGTGCAGGAGGCGGGACAGCGCCTCGTGGGCGGCGCCGCGCTCCCCGAGGGCGAGCAGCAGATGGCCGATGGACCGCCGGATCTCCAGGGGCCGCATGGGGTCGTCCGGATAGCGCTCGAAGCGCGGCAGCAGGGCCCGGTACTCGTCCAGCGCCTGCGTCACCTCGCCCAGTTGCTCCAGGCACTGCGCGGCCTCGTAGTGGAACTGGAGCGCCTGCCGGGCCGCACCCGGGCCGGTGTCCTGCGCGAATTCCGCCGCCAGGGCACGCAGTTCCGGAAGGGCCCGGCGGTACTGGCCGTCGTCCATGAGGGTGGCCGCGTACTGCTTGCGCAGGGTCCGTACGACCGGTGAGTGGGCGCCGTGCCGGGCCGCGGCGGCCGGCAGGATGCCGCCGAGGATGTCCACGGCGTGGGTGATGCGGCCCTGGTCCAGGAGGCGTTTGACCTCGTCCACGGCCGCGGCGACATCGGGGCCGCCGGTGCCCGAGGACCGGGGGTCCACGGCCCCGGCGGCTCCGGCGGACAGCCGCGGGTCGGCGCCCGGGGGCGGGAACGGGGGCGGCGGGGCGAAGGCGGCCGCGGGTGCCGCGGCGGCCGGCTGCGGCACGGAAGGCTGCTGCGCCGCGGCGGGCACGGCCGCGGCCGGTCGCGGGGCCGCGGGCGCCGCCGCGCGGTCCGGCCACGGCGCATGCGGGTGCAGGAACGGCCGGGTCGGGTCCATCGGCGCGCCCGTACCGGCCCGGCCCTGGGACGCGGTGGGCAGCAGCGGCACCAGCGCCTGGTAGACCTCCTGCGCGTCGGCGGGCCGCTCCTGCGGGTCCTTGCCGAGCAGCCGCAGGACGAGCGCCTCCAGCTGCTCGGGGACGTCGGCCCGCAGGCGGCGCACCGGGACGGGCGGCTCGTACAGGTGGCGGTGGAGCACGCCCAGGGCGGTGGAACCGGCGAACGGCACCTCACCGCTGAGCAGCTCGTGCAGCAGCACACCGAGCGCGTACAGGTCCGTGTACGGGCCGACCGTGCCGCCCATCGCCTGCTCCGGCGCCATGTAGGCGGGGCTGCCGATGGGCGATCCGGTGCTGGTCAGACGGGTGGTGTCGGTGTCCAGGGCGGCGGCGATGCCGAGGTCCAGGACGGTGAGGGTGCCGTCCGGCTTGACCATCACGTTCCGCGGCTTCAGGTCGCGGTGGATGATCGGCACGGCGTGCACGGACGCCAGCACGGCGCACAGCTGCGCCGCGACACTGACCGCCCACGGCCAGGGGTACGGGTCGTGCTCGGCCAGGTGGTCGGCGAGGTCGGCGCCCTCGACGTACTGCATGACCAGGTAGAGGTCGTCGCCGTCGCTGCCCGCGTCGTGGACGGTGACCAGGCCGGGGTGGTCGACCTGCGCGGTGACGCGGCACTCGCGGACGAAGCGGCGGCGCATCTCCTCCGCGTCGGGTGTGCCGGAGACCCGGTCGGGGCGCAGCAGTTTGACGCCGACGCGGCGGTCGAGGCGGCGGTCGTAGGCGATCCAGACCTGGCCCATGCCGCCCTGGCCGAGCAGCGCGGAGAGTTCGTAGCGCTCGGCGACGACGCGTCCGTTCAACGCCCCTCCTCCTTGCGGAGGTAGTCGCTCAGCTCGTCCAGTTCGGCGCGCACCCGGTCGATGCGCTGGGGCTGGGCCGCGTAAGGGGCGGCGGGCTGCGGGCGGGGCGGTGTGGGCTGTGCCGGGGGCTGGGGCTGAGGCTGGAAGGCGCCCTGTGTGTGGGTCTGGGCGTAGGGCCAGTCCTGGGGCAGCGGTTCAGGGCCCTGCGCCGGCGGCTGCGCTCCGGCGTACGGGTTCGGGGCGGGCGGCATGGCTGCCGCTGCGGGGGCAGGCGCCTGGAACCGGGCCGGCCCGGGATAGCCGTATCCGGCGCTGTCCGCACCGGGATGGCCGTACCCCGGACCGGCCGGCCCGGGGTAGCCGTACCCCGCACCGTCCGTCCCCGGATAGCCGTACCCAGCGCCATCCGGTCCCGGATAGCCGTACCCCGCCCCCGTCGCGCCGTATTCGGCCCCCGCGCCGTACCCGGCCCCGGCCGTCCCGTACGTCGGCCGGGCGGGCGCGACGCGCTGGGCGCGCCCGTCGACGAGGAGGAAGTACACGACGGCGCCGGCCATCTGGAGGAGGATCAGCGCCACGCAGAGGTTCGACTGCCAGGAGTCCTCTTCCTGGCCGCCGCCGACCATGATCGCGGTGAAGACGAGGGCCAGGTCGGCGCCGAACAGCCACCAGCCCAGCGGCCGGCGCTGCACGAGCGCGGCGCGCAGCATCGTCCCCCAGGCCAGGAAGCCGAGGCTGAGCACGGCCAGCGCCACGAAGGCCACCCGCAGCAGGACGACCGTCCGGTGCGGCGCGGGGCGGTGCGCCGCGGGACGGTGCGGCGGTGGTGCCGGGGCGGGGCCGTGCATTACTGCTCCTGACGGATCAACGCCCGGCGCGGTGCGGTGGAGTGCGGTGCCGGGTCAGGCTCGGATGCGTGTGATCGAGCGTATATACGACACCGCTGGGGCCGCCGGGGTTGTAGGAAATCAGCCGGGCGTCACCGAACCGTCCGTCAGGCCGTCGTGGAGCCCCTGGACGAGCTGCTCGCCCAGCCGGGCGGCGAGCCGCAGGTTCTCCTCGAAGGCGGCCAGTTCGCGAAAGCGCCGTCCGTAGCGGAGCTGGTCGGCCAGCGGCAGCCGCGGGAGCTGGAGGCGGCGGACGTCCAGGCGGGTGGCGGTGGACGCGTAGCTGCTGGCCTGCCGGGTGTTGGCGGTGCCGCGCAGGAATCCGGCGAGGAACCACGGGTCCAGCGCGGCCGGGTCGGGCCGCAGGAGGAAGAGGTTGCGGCCGAGAGCCGCGCCCGCCGTGGCCGCGTCGATGACGCGGGCGACGGCGCCGCCGCCCAGGACGGGTACGACGACGTCCCCGGCCGCCACGAGCACGGGCTCCTCGGCGGGCCCGGCGCTCTCGGGCAGTGCGCCGCTGGGCGCCGTACCGCCGATGACGTCGTGCTCGGTGAGGACGGCGGGCGCGGTGTCCGCGGTCGCGGTGCCGGGGCCGCCGGCGCGCAGCACGAGGGCGCCGGCGCGGGCGAGTTCACCGATGGTGGTCAGCGGCCAGCGGGCGGGCGCGGCGTCGGGGCCGCCCGCCGTGTCCGGGGTCAGTTCGGCCGTACGGGACAGGGTGGTAACCAGCCGTTCGCGGACGCCGGCCAGTTCGGCGAGGCCGCCGGCGGCCGACGGGGGCGGCAGGTGGCGGGCCGGGGCGAGGTCCACATCGTCACCGAGCAGGTCGATGGCGGCCAGCGAGCGCCGTACGCCGGGCTGTTCCGCGACCCCGCCGTCCCGGTCGAACGCTTCCCAGGCCTCCAGCGCGGTGGTCCGCACGGCCTGCCAGTCCGGCTTGTCCCGGCCGGGGGCGCCGCCCGCGGTGAGGGAGGCGGTGTCGACGACGAGGAGGTGCGGCGAGAGCGGGGCGGCGGCGCCCGGCCGGCGCAGCACCCACAGGTGCAGCGGGATGCCGTACGGCGGTGCCGCCCCGGCGGGCAGGGCGATGACGGCGCGCAGGGCACCGCGGCGCAGCAGGTCGGCGCGGATGCGGCGGCCGGAGCGGCGGGAGGCGGCGGCGGGCGGCATCAGCAGGATGGCGGTGCCGCCCTCCCGCAGCCGGGCCAGCGCGTGCTGCACCCACGCCAGTTCGGATTCCGTACGGGCCGGGAAGCCGTACTCCCAGCGCGGGTCGTAGGCCAGTTCGTCGTGGCCCCAGTTGCGTTCGTTGAACGGCGGGTGGGCGAGGACGGCGTCGGCGGCGAGCTGCGGGAAGGCGTCGGCGCGCAGGGTGTCGGCGGCGTGTACGCGCACCTGTGCGCCGGGGGCGTGCAGGGCCAGGCGCAGCGCGGTGAGCGCGGCCAGGTCCGGGTCGGCCTCCTGCCCGTACAGCTCCTCGGCGTCCCCGGCGGCGTCGAGGAGGCTGCCGGTGCCGCTCGCCGGGTCCAGGACGGTACGGGCCGGACCGGCCAGCGCGGCCATCAGCCCGGCCGGGCCGGGCGGGGTGAGGGTGTACTGCCGGGGGTTGGCGTCCAGGTGACGGCCCAGCAGGAACTCGAAGGCCGGTACGGCGCCGTCCTCGCCGGCGGCGAGTTCCGCGGTGGCCCGCACCAGGGCGGCGGACGGCAGGAGCGCGTCGCGGGTCAGGCCGTGTACGGGGTGGTGGCGGCCCAGGTGGGCGGCGAGCACCGATTCGAGGATGGCGGGCAGCATCCCGGCCAGTTCGGTGTCGTCGGCGGCCTCGTTCAGCTGCCGCCAGGCGGAGGGCCGGTCGCGGACGAACAGCAGGACGGCGCCGGCGTGCCGCAGGGCGGTGGCGGCGCCGGCCGGGTGCGAGACGAGCTGCTGCCAGACCCGTTCGCGCAGCGGCACCTCGGCGAGTTTGCCCTGCGCGCGCAGCCACTGCTCGACGTCTGCGAGGGCGAAGGTGGGGCTGGTCTCCGTGCCGCCGACCGGCTTGGGGAAACCGGCGTGCCGGCGGCGCCAGTTGCTGACGGCGGCCCGGCCGACACCGGCCAGCCGGGCGATGCCGGCGGCGGTGACCTCCGTCGCATGGCCGGCCGCGGCGCCGTCGGCCGGCCCTTTCTCCGTCGCTGCTGCTCTCTCCGGCACCTGGCTGGCTCCCGTCCGATCGCCCCTCACCTGCGTGTGTCGCCGAGCATACCCAGGGATGTCGCATCACCCCCTTCACGGCGTGAATTCCTTTGAAGGATGTATACCTGTTGACTCGGTTCACAGCTGATGTTGTTATTGACCCACCGCACTACCGGTTCACACGGCGGAGCCGGTTCACTCCGGCGCGCGGTGCGCCGCCGCGCGCCGAACCGCCGCACTCCCGATCCACGCCCGGAAGGGGCCGTATCTCCATGTCGCACCAGATGCACCACCCGCAGGCCCCGCAGGGCATGGCACCGCAGCAGGCACGCAACGGACTGGGCATCGCCGCCCTCGTCCTCGGCATCATCGGCACGCTCAGCGGTCTGATCCCGCTGCTCTTCTGGCTGGCCGGCATCCTCGGCCTGCTGGCCCTGATCTTCGGCCTGGTGGGGCTCGGCAGGGCCAGGCGCGGGCAGGCCACCAACAAGGGCGTGGCCGTCACCGGCACGGTCTTCGGTGTCCTCGCGCTGATCGCGTCGGTGGTCGGCCTGGTGATCACGGTGTCCGTGGTCGACAGCGCGGTGAAGGAGGTCAACAAGTCGCTGCAGGACGCGGAGGCCAAGCCCAAGGACGGCGGCGGCACGTCCGCGAAGGACTACAAGGGCGGCGCCACCGCCGTCTACGGCACCGGCCTGAACGTGACCGTCTCCAAGCCGAGCCCCTACACCGCCGAGGAGGCCTCCGCGGGCCACGAGCAGGGCAACAAGTCCTACAAGGTCACCGTGCGCCTGGAGAACAAGGGCAGCAAGGACGTGGCCGCGGACCTGGTGCTCGTCGAGGCGCGGGCCGGCAAGGACGGCAAGACCGCCGAGCGGATCTACGACAGCAAGGTCGGCACCGGCTTCAGCGGCACCCTGACGGCCGGCAAGAACGCCACCGCCGACTTCGCCTTCGACGTGCCGCCCGGCGCGAAGACCCTGGACGTGGAGGTCCAGCCGGGCTTCGACCACAAGGCCACCCACTGGCAGCTCGGCCTCTGACGGCCCGACACCACCCGGCACCCCGAGTGGGGCCCCCACACACCGACAGGCCGCCGGCCCGGAACCGCACTACGCGGAACCGGGCCGGCGGCCTGTCTTGGAGCCTGTGTCACCACCCCGGCCGCTTCGCCGCGAAACCCCGGCTACTTCGCGGCGAACCGTTCCGGCGCCTCCGTCGGGCCGCCCCCCGACGGCAGCTTCAGCTTCGGGCACCCGCCGAGCACCTCGCCCATCGCGTCCTTCTCGGCCTGCGTCACCCACAGCCCGTACTTCTTCTTCACGGCCACCTGGTGCGCCACGTAGTCACAGCGGTACGCCTTGTTGGCCGGCAGCCACGTCGCCGCGTCCCCGTCCCCCTTCTGCCGGTTGGCGGAGGAGTCGGCGGCGATCAGGTTCAGCGGGTCGTTGGCGAGCGCGACCCGCTTGCGCCCCGGCCACTGCTGCGCGCCCTTCTGCCACGCGTCCGACAGTGCCACGAGGTGGTCTATGTCCACCTTGCTGCGCCCGCGCTCGTACTGGACCGCCTGGCCGGTGTACGGGTCCTTCGTCAGCGTCCCGGAGGCGACCTTGCAGTGCCCGTCGGTGAACCGCACCGACGTCAGGTCCCGCTTGAGGATGTCGTCGCGCGTTCCGCAGTGGTTGCCGTCCGTGTCGGCCCAGGCCGTGCCGAAGCGGTCGCGGGCGTATCCGGTCTTGGGGGCGCGGCCCTTGACGGTGAGCGTCCCGACGGCGTGCAGCGCGGTGCCGGCGGTGGCCGGAACGTTCGGCGCCGCGCCACCGTCTTCTTCCGTACCGCCGCCCCTGCCGCCGGGTGTGCAGCCGGTGAGGGCGAGCAGCGCGGCCAGGCCGGCCGCGGCGACGGTGCCGCCGCGGCGGGTGCCGGGAAGGGTCCTGACGCGGGGCGATGACGCGGTCCGTATCCGGAGCAAGAGGGACATCCCATCTCAAAACAGGTGAACAATACCGGCCGGTTCAACGGCCTCGGATATCTTTTCGGAAGTTGAGAGTAAGGACGCCCATGGACACGGCCGCAGCAACCGCGACCAGCGGCAGGACGTCGCCCGTGCCCGTCACCGGGGACGACCGCGCCCCGGCCCCCGGCCGCCTCCGCACCCGGACCGCCGACCTGCTCGGCCCGCGTCTGCTCCCCTACTGGACCGCCGCGGCCTTCTTCGTCCTCTTCGCCACGATCTCCGTGCTGCGCTTCCGCTCGATGTCGACGTCCTCCTGGGACCTCGGCATATTCGAGCAGGCCGTACGGGCCTACGCGCATCTACGGGCCCCCGTCGCCGACCTCAAGGGCCCGGGCACCAACATCCTCGGCGACCACTTCAGCCCCGTACTGGTCCTGCTCGCCCCGCTCTACCGCGTCTTCCCCACCGCCCTGACCCTCCTGTTCGCCCAGGCCTTCCTCTTCGCGATCTCCGCCGTACCGGTGACCCGGACCGCCGTCCGGTTCCTGGGACAGGGCCGGGGCCTGGCCGTCGGCGTCGCGTACGGACTGTCCTGGGGACTGCAGAAGGCCGTCGACTTCGACTTCCACGAGATCGCCTTCGCCGTACCGCTGATCGCCTTCGCACTCGAAGCGCTACTGCGCGGGCGCTGGACCGCGGCCGTGTGCTGGGCGGCGCCGCTCGTCCTGGTCAAGGAGGATTTGGGGGTGACCGCCGCCGTCATCGGCGCGCTGGTCCTGGTGCGCGCACGGCGCGCCGTGCCGCTCGCCGTCGGGCTGGTCGTCTTCGGCCTCGCCGCCACCGCCATCACCCTCGGCGTGATCATCCCCGGCTTCAACGGCTCCGGCTCGTACGACTACTGGAACAAACTCAGCGGCGACGGCGGCCCGGCCCCCCGCATCCCGCTGGACACCGCCGTACGCACCGTGCTCTGGCTCCTGCTGCCCACCACCGGCCTGCTCGCGCTGCGCTCCCCCCTGCTGCTGGCCGCACTGCCCACCCTCGGCTGGCGGTTCGTCTCCCACGAGCCGCACTACTGGGGCATCGACTGGCACTACAACGCCGTCCTGATGCCGGTGGTCTTCCTGGCCCTGGCCGACGCCCTGCCGCGGACGCTGGTCTCCACGCGCTCCTGGCTCCGCGCCTACGCCCACCACCTGCCCGCCGCCGTCCTGGCCGCCGCGCTGGCCCTGACCACCACGCTGCCGCTCGCCCGCCTCACCGAGGCCGGCACCTACCGCAAACCGCCGTCCGCGACGGCCGCCGAACGCCTGCTGGAACGTATCCCCAACGGCGCCACGGTCGAGGCCGACATAAAACCCATCTCCCGGCTGACCGACCGCACCCGGGTCTTCTGGATAGGGGACACCCAGGGCATCGACCCTGATTACGTCGCCGTGGAACTGCACGACGGCGGCAAGCCCGAACAGGCCCTGGACGACACACGCAAACGCCACCCCAAGGCCGTGTACGGCCTCGTCGGCGCCGCCGGCGACGTGGCGGTAATGCAGCGGACAGGCCGGCTCTGACTCCGTACGGTGGCCCGATGACCACCGGCCCGTTCCGCACCCGCACCGACGTCGTCATCCTGAACGGCGGCTCCAGCTCCGGCACTTCCACCGTGATCCGGCAACTCCAGGACATCCTGCCCCGGCCCTGGCTGACGTTCGGAGTCGACTCCTTCATCGAGTCCCTGCCGCCGTCGCTCGTCATACCGGAGGCGTCCGAGACCGCACCGGGCCTCGGCCTCGCCCCCGACGGCAGCATCACCGTCGGCCCGGTCTTCCGCGCCCTCCAGACCGACTGGCAGGAAGGCGTCGCCGCCGTGGCCCGCACGGGCACCGGCGTCCTCCTGGACGAGGTCTTCCTCGGCGGTGCCGAGGGCCAGGAACGCTGGCGCCGCACGCTGAAGGGCCTGTCGGTGCTGTGGGTCGGCGTGCGCTGCGCCCCGGAGACGGCCGCCGCCCGCGAGGCCGCGCGCGGCGACCGGGTCACCGGCATGGCCGAGTCACAGGCCGAACTGGTCCACCGGGGCGTCAGTTACGACATCGAGGTCGACACCACCGACACCGACCCCCTCACCTGCGCACGGCAGATCGCCGCACACGTCGCCTGAACCGCCGCCCCCGCCGCCCGCACCCACTCACTGCCAGTGCGGACGCCCGCTCTGCATCTCGCAGGTCAGCGTCGCGCCGTGGGAGTCCTTCGTGGTCTGGCCGAGGTGGGCCTTCTTGCAGAACTGGCCGCGGCGGTAGTGGTTGCCGGACGGCGCGAGGAGCACGCCGCCGGAGGCGTCACCACCGGAACCGCCGGAGCCGGAACCGGAACCGGAACCGGAACCGCCGGACGACGAGCCGCCGGAACCGGAGTCCGAGCCCCCGCCGGTCCGGTGCGTCTTACGCGTCGGCGCGGGCGGTTCGGCAGCCTCGGGCGTGGGTGTGGGCGCGGCGGACGACGGCGTGGCGCTGGGGCTCGGGCTCTCGGTCGGCGACGCGGACGGCGAAGGCGTGGCGGAGGCCGAGGCGGAAGCCGTCGCGGACGGGCTCGCCGCACCGCCCTTGTCCGCACCCCCGTCCGGCGTGCAGCCGGAGAGGGCGACCAGGGCCGCGGTCATCAGGGCGGCAGCGGACAGGGCGGCGCGGCGGGGTCTTAGCACGGTGGGAACATCCAGTTCTCGATGGCCGGGAGACCTCGTGAGACCCACGAGGCAGCCCGACCATAGAGCGATATCTCCCTCCGGTCACCGGCAAGGTGCCTGAATAGGGCAGAAGACGGCACAAACGCCGTTACGCCAGGTCCTACGACCCCAGAATCGACGTCAGGAACTCCCCCACCCACGCCAGCAGGTCCCGTCCGACCAGCGGCTTGCCGCCGATCTTGCCCGTTGATGGGCGGGGTACCAGGATCTGGCGGGTGGCGGGCTTGAGGACCGTACGCGGATACAGGCGCTTGAGGCGCAGCTCCTGCGACTCGCGCAACTCCACCGGGCCGAAGCGGACGTTGGAGCCCTGGAGGGTGATGTCCGAGACGCCGCAGGAGCGGGCCAGCATCCGCAGGCCGGCGACCAGGAGGAGGTTTTCGACCGGTTCGGGGAGCTTGCCGTAGCGGTCGGTCAGCTCCTCGCGGACGGCCGTGATGTCCTCCTCCGAGGACGCCGCGGCGATCGCCCGGTACGCCTGGAGGCGCAGTCGCTCGCCGGGGGCGTAGTCGTGCGGGACGTGCGCGTCCACCGGCAGTTCGATCTTGACCTCCAGTGGCGGCTCCTCCTCCACGCCGCCCTCCAGGGACGCCCGGTAATCGGCGACGGCCTCGCCGACCATGCGGACGTAGAGGTCGAAGCCGACGCCGGCGATGTGCCCGGACTGCTCACCGCCGAGGAGGTTGCCCGCACCGCGGATCTCCAGGTCCTTCATCGCGACGTACATGCCCGCCCCCATCTCCGTGTGCTGGGCGATGGTGGCGAGGCGTTCGTGCGCGGTCTCCGTCAGGGGCTTCTCGGGCGGGTAGAGGAAGTACGCGTAACCGCGCTCGCGGCCACGGCCGACCCGGCCGCGCAGCTGGTGCAGCTGGGACAGGCCGAAGTTGTCGCCGCGCTCGACGATGAGGGTGTTGGCGTTGGAGATGTCGATACCGGACTCGACGATGGTCGTGGAGACCAGCACGTCGAACTTCTTCTCCCAGAAGTCGACCACGACCTGTTCGAGCTGCGCCTCGCCCATCTGGCCGTGCGCGGTCTGGATGCGGGCCTCCGGCACGATCTCGCGCAGCCGGGCCGCGGCCCGGTCGATGGACTCGACCCGGTTGTGGATGTAGAAGACCTGCCCCTCGCGCAGCAGTTCACGCCGGACGGCGGCGCCGATCTGCTTCTGCTCGTACGGCCCGACGAACGTCAGGACCGGGTGCCGCTCCTCCGGCGGGGTGGTGATCGTCGACATCTCGCGGATGCCGGTCACCGCCATTTCGAGCGTACGGGGAATGGGCGTGGCGGACATCGTGAGCACGTCCACGTTGGCGCGCAGCTTCTTCAGCTGCTCCTTGTGCTCGACGCCGAAGCGCTGCTCCTCGTCGACGATGACCAGGCCCAGGTCCTTGAACTTGGTCTCGGAGGAGAACAGCCGGTGGGTGCCGATGACCAGGTCGACCGAGCCGTCCTTGAGGCCTTCGAGGGTGGCCTTGGCCTCGGTGTCCGTCTGGAAGCGGCTGAGCGCCTTGACGACGACCGGGAACTGGCCGTACCGCTCGGAGAACGTACCGAAGTGCTGCTGCACCAGCAGCGTCGTCGGCACCAGCACCGCGACCTGCTTGCCGTCCTGGATGGCCTTGAACGCCGCGCGCACCGCGATCTCGGTCTTGCCGTAACCGACGTCGCCGCAGATCAGCCGGTCCATCGGGACGGACTTCTGCATGTCCTCCTTGACCTCGGCGATCGTCGTGAGCTGGTCCGGCGTCTCCGCGTACGGGAAGGCGTCCTCCAGCTCGCGCTGCCAGGGGGTGTCCGGGCCGAAGGTGTGGCCGGGCGCCGCCATCCGCGCCGAGTACAGCTTGATCAGGTCGGCGGCGATCTCCTTGACGGCCTTCTTGGCGCGCGCCTTGGTCTTCGTCCAGTCGGCGCCGCCGAGGCGGTGCAGCGTCGGCGCCTCGCCGCCGACGTACTTGGTGACCTGCTCCAGCTGGTCGGTGGGGATGTACAGGCGGTCGCCGGGCTGGCCGCGCTTGGCCGGCGCGTACTCCACCAGCAGATACTCGCGGGTGGCGCCCTGGACCGTGCGCTGCACCATCTCGATGTAGCGGCCCACGCCGTGCTGCTCGTGGACGATGAAGTCGCCCGCCTGGAGGGTCAGCGGGTCGATGGTCTTACGGCGGCGGGCCGGCATCCGGCCCAGTTCCTTGCTCGCCGACTTCTGGCCGGTCAGGTCCGTCTCGGTCAGCACCGCCAGCTTCAGGCCCGGGTCGATGAACCCGTTGTCGAGACACCCGCACGAGACGTGCACGACCGACGGCGACAGTTCGCCCAGCTCCGGATCCAGGCGGGCCGCGATGCCCTCGTCGCCCAGCACCTCGACCGTACGGGCGGCCGGGCCGTGCCCCTCGGTGATGAACACCGACCGCCAGCCGTCCGCGATCCAGCGCTTGGTGTCGGCCAGCGCCCGCTGGGTGTCGCCGCGGTACGTCTCCGGGGCGTGCATGCCCAGCTTGAGGGTGTCCTCGTCCAGCTCCTCGTCGGCGGCGAACGGGCTCACCGTCCACCACATCATGCCCAGCTCGCGCGCCCGGTCCCGGACGTCCGCGATGCCCCAGAGGGAGGCCGCGCCGACATCGATGGGGGCCTTCCCACCACCAGCACTGGCCGCCCACGACGCCTGGAGGAACTCCTGCGAGGTGGCCACCAGGTCCGCCGCGCGCGTACGCACCCGCTCCGGGTCGCACACCACCGTCATGCTGCCCTCCGGCAGCACGTCCAGCAGCAGCTCCATGTCGTCGACCAGCACCGGAGCCAGCGACTCCATGCCCTCGACGGCGATCCCCTCGGCGATCTTGCCCAGCAGTTCGCCCAGCTCCGGGTGCTGCTCCGCGAGGTCCGCGGCGCGCGCCCGCACCTGGGCGGTCAGCAGCAGCTCACGGCACGGCGGCGCCCACAGACCGTGCTCCGCCACCTCCAGGGACCGCTGGTCGGCGACCTTGAAGTAACGGATCTCCTCGACGTCGTCGCCCCAGAACTCGATCCGCAGCGGGTGTTCCTCGGTCGGCGGGAACACGTCCAGGATGCCGCCGCGCACCGCGAACTCGCCGCGCTTCTCGACCAGTTCGACCCGCGCGTACGCGGCCGCCGCCAGCCCGTCCACGATCTCTTCCAGGTCCGCCGTCTGCCCCGTGCGCAGCGCCACAGGATCCAGCTCGCCCAGGCCCTTGACCTGCGGCTGGAGCACGGAACGCACCGGCGCTACGACCACCGAGACGGGCCCGGCGGTGGCGTCGTCCGGGCTGGGATGGGCCAGACGGCGCAGCACGGCCAGCCGCCGGCCGACCGTGTCCGAACGCGGCGAGAGCCGTTCGTGCGGCAGCGTCTCCCAGGACGGGTACTCCACCACCGCGTTCTCCTCGCCGGCCGGCATCAGCGAGCGCAGCGCCGCGGCCAGGTCCTCGGCCTCCCGGCCGGTGGCGGTCACCGCCAGGACCGTACGGGAGCTGCGGCGCGCGAGGGCGGCGATGGCGAACGGACGGGCGGCGGGCGGGCCAACCAGGTCCACATGGGGACGGTTGCCGTCGGCGGCGGCCCGCACGGCTTCGGCGAGCGCCGGGTCCCGGACGACGGCGTCGAGCAGACCAGTCAGGCTCATGAGTATGGCTTTTCCGTCCCGGTGAGGCGAACAACGCGAGCAGCCCGGCACGTGCGACGGGCCGGGTTTCAACAAGAGTACGACTCCCTGCTGACACCCGCGTTCCACTCGCCCCAGCAACCGGGGTCACCCGGGCGCGAAGCCCCGTTCCGGTCACGGCGCCCCCATGGAAGGGTGTTGCGTACACGCAAAAGCCGAGGGGGCAGTACGTGAGCCGGAACAGCACGAGCGGGCACGACACGAGCGGGTGCGATGCGAGCGGCCGGGCGGGAGGAAAGGCGGAGGCCGGGCCGGGCGCGGCGGTGACGCGTCCCCCCGCCAGGCGTGGCCGCGTCGTGGCCGCCCTGATGCTCTGTATGGCGCTCGCCGCCCTCGACGCCACCATCATCGCCACCGCCGTCCCGCAGATCGTCGGTGACCTCGGCGGCTTCGCCGTCTTCTCCTGGCTGTTCTCGGGCTATCTGCTCGCCGTCACCGTCACGCTGCCCGTCTACGGCAAGCTCTCCGACACCTTCGGCCGCAAGCCCGTCCTCGTCACCGGCGTGATCATCTTCCTCGCCGGGTCACTGCTGTGCGCGGCCGCCTGGAACATGGCCTCTCTCATCGCCTTCCGCGTCCTCCAAGGACTCGGCGGCGGCGCCCTCCAAGGCACCATCCAGACCGTCGCCGCCGACCTCTACCCGATGAAGGAACGCCCCAAGATCCAGGCCAGGCTGTCCACCGTCTGGGCCACCTCCTCCGTCGCCGGGCCCGCCCTCGGCGGCCTGCTCGCCGCGTACGCCGACTGGCGCTGGATCTTCCTGGTCAACCTGCCGGTGGGCGCCCTCGCCCTCTGGCTCGTCATACGGCACTTCCACGAAGCGCTGCCCGCCCGCGAGCGCACCCGGCGCCCCCGCGTCGACTGGCCGGGCGCGCTCGCGATCTTCGCCTGCGGCGGGCTGCTGCTGACCGCCCTCGTCCAAGGCGGCGTCGCCTGGCCCTGGCTCTCCGTCCCCTCACTGCTGTTCTTCGCGGGCAGCGCGCTCTGCGGCGCCGCCACCGTCCTGATCGAACGCCGCGCCGCCGAACCGATCATCCCGGGCTGGGTCTGGCGCCGCCGTACGATCTCGGCCGTCAACCTCGCACTCGGCGCCGTCGGCCTGCTCATGGTCGCGCCGACCGTCTTCCTGCCCACCTACGCCCAGGCCGTCCTGGGCCTCGGCCCGATCGCCGCCGGCTTCGTGCTCTCCGCCATGACCCTGAGCTGGCCGGTGTCCGCCGCCCTGAGCAGCCATGTCTACAACCGCGTCGGCATCCGCACCTGCGCCATGACCGGCATCGGCGCCGCCGCACTGGTGCTGCTCGCCTTTCCGCTGCTCCCCTACCCCGGCGCCGCCTGGCAGCCCGCGCTGGTCATGTTCGCGCTCGGCGCCGCCCTCGGGATCTTCCAGCTGCCGCTGATCATCGGCGTGCAGTCGTCGGTCGGCTTCGAGGAGCGCGGCACCGCGACCGCCTCGATCCTCTTCTGCCGCCAGGTCGGCCAGAGCGTCGGCGCCGCCCTCTTCGGCGCCGTCGCCAACGCCACCCTCAACGGCCGCCTGGCCACCGCACCCGCCGACATCCGGCCGGGCCTGCCCGGCGGCCTGGACTCCGTCTCGCACGCCCTGGCCAGCCCCGGCGCCCTCACCGACCGCGCCGCCGACTATCTGCGGCGCGCCGTGGACGCCACCGTCGAACACGTCTACATCGGCGCCGCGGCCGCCGCCGGCCTCGCCTTCCTGCTCCTGCTGCTCCTCGCGCCGCGCCGCTTCCCGGTCCACGGGGACCCGGAGGGCGGGCCGGGCGGGGAGCCTGGGGAGGAGAGCGGAGAGGAGAACGGGGCGGGGACCACGAAGGGGCCGGGTACGGCCGTCAAGGGCCCTGCCGCCGGGCCGCCTGCCGCCGGGCCCTCCCGCGGCAACGCCTGACGGTTACGGTGCCTGGCGGCCACGGCACCTGACGGTCAGGGCGCCCGCCGGGGAAAGGGCGGCCGCCGCTCGGCGCCCGCCGCCTTCCCCGCCGGGTTCGCGGCCCGTATCACTGCTGTTTCCCGTGCAGCCGGGGCAGCTCCGTCTCCAGCGTGTCCTCGTTGTCGGGGTCCACCGGCGCCCGCGTATCGGCCGGCGCCCCGGCAGCACCCGTATCCGGACCGGCCCCCGCGGCACCCCGGCTCTCATCGGCCTCATCAGCCACAGGAGTGGCAGGAGTGACAGGAGACACAGGACCCTCTACAGCGGCCTCCGCAGCCACAGCAGTCTCCCGGACCCCGGCACCCGCCAGGCCCTCCTCGACGTCCTCCTCCACATCCCCCGCCACGCCATCGGCCTTCTCCAGCAGCACCGTGCCGCCGTCCACACTCGTCGTGGCCCCCGCGGCCCCGGCCTCCCCGGCGCCCTCGGCCGCCGCGCCGTCCGCCGGCTCGTCCCCGTCCTCGTCCGGGGCCTTGCCGGTCAGCGCGGCCAGGGTGTTGCGGACGTGCGTCATGTGCTCACGCACCTTCTCGCGCCGTTCCGTGTGCTCCCGCAGTATCCGGTCGGTGGCCCGCTCGATCCGTTCGACCTCGACCCCGGCCTGCGCCAGCAGGTCGGCGGCACGCGCCTCGGCGTCCTCGTCGCGGTGCCGCGCCGCCTCCTCGGCCTCCGCCAGGAGGCGCTCCGCCTCGGCCACCTTGGCGCGGCCCAGCTCCTCCAGCTCCGCCACCCGCAGTTCGAGGTCGGCCTCCTGCGCGGCGAGGTCGCGGCCGGCCGCCTCCCACTCCTCGGTGTGCTCCTGCTCCTGCTCCCGCAGCAGCTCCGCGGTGCGCCGCTCCATCTCGTGCAGCGCGTCCTGGGCGGCGGCCCGCCACTGCCCGGCGTCCTTGGCGGCCGCGGACTCGATGCCGTCCGCCTCGGCCCAGGCCGTCTCGACCGTGCGGCGCGCCCGGTCCTCGGTCTCGTCCCGCAGCTCCTGCGCCGCCCGGTCGGCGGCCTCCTGGACCTGCCGCGCGTACGCCTCGGCCTCCTCGCGCGCCCGCTCGGCCGCCTCCTCGGCTTCCTTCCGCAGCCGCGCCGCCTCGGCCTCCGCCGTCGTCAGGATCAGCCGTGCCTGGTCGCCCAGCGACTCGTACGTCTGCGGCGGCAGCTGCCGGACGTACTCCTGCAGCTCGGCCAGCTCGGCCGTCATCTCGTTGGCGAGGACCGTCAGCCGCGCGGCGCGCTCCCAGCAGGAGTCGCGGTCGACCGAGAGCCCTTCGACCCGGCGGTCGACGTCCTCGGGACGGTAGCCACGTCCTCGTACGATCTCGAACCCATGAGGCGAAACCGATGCACTCATCCCTCAAGCCCCTCTCCGATGTGCGGCGCGATTCCGCGCACATCTTTCTGGATCGATTCGAAGCGACCGTTACGCGACACTCCGCCCCTTTCCATCGTCCAAGGATGCGTCAATTGTTGCCAGAAGTCGGAATCGGGACATCTTCGCGGAGAGCCTGGAAGAGCCGCCGCGCTCCCTGCCCGTCCCACTCCACCACATCACCGAGACCGCCCAGGTTCACCCCGGGGTTCGCCACCGGAACGGTGGTCGCCGCACCCGCCCCGTCCGCGATCTTCTTCATCGACCAGCCCAGGCGCACCAGGTCCGGCACGCCCGCCTCCCGGTCCACGGTCAGCGCCGACAGGGCCGCGTCCAGCGCCGGGACCAGCGCGAACGGGTTGAGCAGCACACCGGCCCCGAGCATCTTGTCGCCGAGCGCGCCGATCAGCTGCCGTTGCCGCCTGACCCGGCCCAGGTCGCCTTCCGGGTCCGTATAACGCGCCCGTACGTACGCAAGTGCCCGCACTCCGTCCATCTCCTGGCAACCCGCCCGGAAGTCGGCACCCGACTTCTCATCCTTGAGCGGTTTGTCCAGGCACATCCGTACCCCGCCGAGCGCGTCCACCACCTTCACGAAGCCGAGGAAATCCACCTCGGCGTAGCGTTCGATCCGCAGGCCCGTCGCCTGCTCCACGGTACGGGTCAGCAGCTTCGGTCCGCCCTCGGCGAACGCCACGTTCACCTTGTTCCGGCCGTGCCCGGGCACCGCCACGTAGCTGTCCCGCGGCAGACTCACCAGATACGGACCGCTGTCACCCCGGTGCAACACCATGATCGTGTCGGTGTTCAGCCCCTGGTCGTTGCCGACGTGCAGCCGCTCGCGCTGCTCCGGCGTCAGACTCTCGCGACTGTCCGAACCGACCAGCAGCCAGTTCGTGCCCTTGCCCGGCGACGGCCTGCCCTCGTACTCCGCGACGGCGTCGGTACGGCGCACCTGGCCGCCCGCCCAGACGTACAGCGCCACCCCGCCCGCCACCGCCAGCACCACCAGAACCAGCAGCACCAGCGCGATCCGCTTCGGCCAGGACACCCGGCGCCGCCCGCCCGGCCGGCGGCCCCAGCGGCCCCCACGCCCGGACCGGTACAGCGTCGACGTGCCCTGCGGCGACGGAGACTGCGACGACCACGACGGCTGACCCATATACGAAGGATCATGGTGCCCCGCCCGTCCCGCAGGTCGAGCGCCGCCACAGGCGGCACACCGTCACCCGGCGCGCCGCCCCACACCTCGTCCTACAGCAGCCCGTCCCACATCTGTTCGAGCAGTACCGACCACCACGTCTCCGGCGACCCCAGCGCCGGCGCGTCCAACGCCACCAGCTGCGCCTGGAAGTCCACCGTCCAGCGGCCCGCCTGCTCCGGCGTCAGCCCGTACCGCAACCGCCACATCCGCCCCAGCATCGCCAGGCAGCGCACGAACTCCGGCAGCCCGCTGTTCACGAACTGCGGCACCGCCGGATGCCCGCCGGGCCCCTGCGCGGCACCGTCCAACGGCACCGCCACGATGTGCGCCGTCCCGTACTGCACACACAGCTGACGCCCGAAGTCGTTGCCCATGACCAGGTACGACCCCGCGTCGGGCGCCGGCCGCACCCCGCGCTCCGCCGCCAGCTCCGCCAGCGTCGGCACCGGACGGCCCGGCTGCGCCTGCGCCCAGAAGAACGGCCCGAAGTCCACCGGCAGCCCGGCCCACACCAGCGTCTGCGCCACCACCTCCGGCACCCCGTGCCGGGACACCGCCCGCTGATCGAAGCGGAAGACGCCCTGCGGACCGAAGGACTGCTCCAGCTCCTGCCCGAACACCTGCGGCGGCACCGGCTGCACCGGCTGCACCTGGGACGGGTGCGGCAGCGGCACCCGCACCGGCGCGGGCCGCGCCGGACCGTCCGCCACCTGGTGCAACTCGCCCTGATGCTCCACGAGATGACGCACACCCTGCTGCCGCGAGGCATGCTCCGTCCCGTACGCGGCCGTGTGGCTGATGCGCACCTGCGGCCACGTCTCACGGATCATCCGCGCGCAGTACCCGCCCGGCAGGTCGCACGACTCCAGCTCCGTGTGCAGCTCCAGCACCTGCTGCGGCGGAATGTTCATGCCGCGCAGCTCGTGCAGCAGCTGCCACTCCGGATGCGGGGTGCCCGGCGCGGACCGCCGCACGATCTTCTGCTCCGAACCGTCCGGAGCCCGGTAGCTCAGCACGGCCATGTAACCGGGACCGACGGTCGGCTGCCCGGACGGCGCCGCCTGCGGATAGCCGTACGAGCCGGCGGCCGGCGGCGCGGCGGCCTGCGGCACACCGGGCGGCGGCATCCCCGGACCCGGCACGGCCGGGCCGCCCGCACCGTCGGCCAGCATCGTCGCCGCGGCATGCACACCACCACCGGGCCCGCCCGAAGGCGGCGCGGACGGCGGAGCGACCGGAGGCGGCGGGCCGCCCGCGTCACCGGACGCGGCCGGCTTGCCGGGCACACCGGGAGCCTTCGGGGCACCGGGCGGGCCGGGCGGCGCCGCCGGAGGCGCGGCGGGCGGCGGCACACCGGGCCCGCGACCGGCACCCGGACCACCGGAACCGGACGCGTCGGACGGCAGCGCGGCACCGCCGGCCAGCATCGTCGCGGCCGCGTGCACACCACCGCCGGGACCGGCGGCAGGCGGCGCGGGCGGGCCCTGGCCCGCTTCCGGCGCGGCCGCGTCCGGACCGTCCACCGCACTCAGATCCAGCTGGTCCGCGTCGAGCTGCGAGACGAGCTGCGTCGGGATGTACCCGCCGGCCGGAGCGGCCCCGGGCGGCGTGGCGGCAGACTGCTCAGCGGCGGGCGGCTGCACGGCTTCGTCCGCGCCACCGTCCGGCGCATCCGTACCCGTACGGTCATTGCCACGCGCGCCCGGCACACCGGGAGGCGGCGGCGGACCGCCCGCGTTCCCCGGCAGCGCCGAACCGTCCGCCAGCATCGTCGCCGCGGCATGCACACCACCACCCGGACCGCCCGAGGGCGGTCCGGACGGCGGCGGAGGCGGCGCGGACGGCCCCTCGGCAGCGCCGGACCCGCCGCCGGAGCCCACCGCGTACGAGGGAGGCGGCGGCACATCGGCGATCGGCGGCCCGGACGGCGGCGGCAGCTCCGACAGCCCCGCCCCCGCCGCACCCGGCCCGGCCTCGTCCACGGACGGCACCGGACCGCCGTACGGCACGGCCCCGGCGGGCGGCCCCTGCGGCGGCGACGACGGCATCGGCGGCGCCACCGGCCCGCCCGCTTCCGGCTCCTCGACCGCCGGCGCCATCATCGTCCGCGGCAACTGACTGCCACCCGCGATCAGTTCCGTCCTGGCCTCCGCCCGCGCGCCCGGCGGCGGCGTGTCCGCATCACCGAACCCGGCGAGCGGCGGCGCGAAAACGGTCTCCGGCAGCCCCACCGAACGGTCGTCGGCGTCCTCGTCCGCCCGGATGTCCGTACCGGCCCACGGTGTGGCATCGGCCGGCTCGTCGCGTACGGAAGGGGACGGGTCCGGTACGGAAGCGGACTCGTCCGGCACGGAAAGGGACTGATCCGGTACGGACGGAACCCGATCCTGCACGGACGGCGCCCGCTCCTCCGCAGCCGAAGCGACCGCCACCCCCGCACCCGACGTCCCCCGGCCCCCCAGCCCGATCTGGTCCGCCGCCTCCTGCAGCCACTCCGGCGGCGTCAGCAGGAACGACGTCGCCTCCAGGTCGATCCGCTGCGGCGGGGCCTCCGCCACGGCGGCCTCCGCCACCGCGCCGTACTCCTCCTCGTACCGCCGGATCACCTCACCCACCGGCAGCCCCGGCCACAACGTCGTCTCCCCGCTGTCCCGCGCGATCACCAACCGGCCCCGACCACCATCCGTCGTCGGGCCCCCCTCACGGTCCTCCGCCCAGGCCACGAACCCCAGGTCGAACTCCCGCACCAGCACCTCACGCTGGAACGGCCCCGGCACCTCACCGTTGACCCAGCGCTCCGCACGCTCCTGCGCCTGCGCGAACGTCACCACCGCGCCTCACCCCTCCACCGGAACGACACGCGCGAAGCCGCCGTCCACCATCAGACCCGCCACCGTCTCCAGCTCCGGCGGACTCCCCGCCAGCTGCTGCAGGAAATCGTCGAAATCCGCACCGCACGGCAACAGCAACTGCTCCACCCGCTCCTGCACCGGCCAACCGTCCCGGTCCCGGGCATCGTCGTACGCGCAGAACCACACCGACCCCGGCGCCGCACCACGCACCTGCACCGCCAGCACACCACCCTGCACGAACCCCACCCCCAGATAATCCTTGGTGAAGTGGTCGCGCAGACACTTGTTGACGTACACCAGATCGTTCATCGCGGCCTCGTCCCGCACCGTGAAGAACGGCTGGTCCACCAGCAGCCCCAGATCCGCGTGCAGCCCCACCCCCACCGGCGCACACCCGCCCGCGGCCTTCAGGAACGAACGGTAGGCACCCGGCAGCCGGTACCCCAGCGCCTCCTCCGCCTGCCGCACCTGCTCCTCCGGCACCGACAGCTCACGATGCGGCAGCCCGAAATGCACCGGCCGGGTGTCCTGCAACGGCCGCGTCCCCCGCTTGCCGTGATCCACCGCCGCCGTCGCCAGCCCGCCGTGATGCCGCAACAGCGCCTTCACCTCGACCGGCACCAGCTCCATCCGCCGCGTCCCCGCCACGTGATGCCACGTCCAGCCGTGCGGCGTCGCCACCGACGGCACGTCCTCCCACAGCTCGTGCCCCTGCGCGTGCAGCGCCACATTCGCCGACACATAGTCCGTCAGCCGCAACTCGTCCACGCCGAAACCCTCCGGCGGCTCCGCGATCTCCGCGGCCGCCCGCGCGTACGACGAGAAATCCGGGAACCCGCGCCCGTCCACCGGCACCCCTCTCGGATACCGCGCGGCACGCACCGGGTCCGGGAAATGCACGACCTGTCCGGCATAGGCCGTGTTCGGTGGCGCGGCGTGGCCCGCGGCCTGAGGGCCGGGAGGTGCCCCCAGCCCGTGCCGACCTGACGTCATGGCGGTGCTCCCTGGCTGAATCCGGCTACTGGGCACAGCCTATGCCGTGCCGCAACCGGCTCTCCCGCGCACGTCAACCACCCCACCACCCCCCACACCCCAACAACCGCCAGCACACGACCACTTCACCGCACGCCCCCACCGCACACCCATCCACCACCCCCCGCCGGACCGGTACCGGACACGGACACAACCGTGACATCACCGACAGCACACCCGACTTCCCCAACACCCGGGGCATTTGGCAGGCTGACCCTCCCCCTACCCTTGCGGGGGACCTCCGGCGTCCCGGGGATTCGGGGAGGGAAAAGCACTGACCATGCGCACCACGGCACACCACAACACCGCCACCGCGGGCGACCCCCGCGTCGGCTGGAGCGGCACCGCCGCCGACGACCGTCCGCCTGCCCTCCGCCACCGCCGCGACGGCATCCTCCCCACCGTCGGCGCCGCCCTGTCCGTACGCGGCCGCACCCTCACCTGCACCGCCAGCAAAGCCGAACAGCCCCCCGCGCTCCACCACCTCGTCCAGGACTTCCTCGACACCCTCGCCACCGCCCAGCGCGAACGCTTCACCGGCCGCTGCCCCGAAGCCGTCCTGCTCAGCCGGCACCTCACCGCCGTCGAGGCCAACCGCGGCAAACGCGCCTCCCGCAAACCCCTCACCAACGGCGAGGCCCGCCGCTCCCTCAAACACTCCAAAATCACCGCCCGGCACATCCGTGAGGACGGCGACCCCCTGCACGGCAGCTACGCTCCCCCCTGTCGCTCCTGCGACGCCCTCCTCGCCTTCTTCGGCGTCATGCCCATCGGTACGCACGCAGGGAGCTGACCCGCACCATGCCCCCCACCGCACCGTCCGCGGACTCCACCGCCACGGCCACCGCCGCGCCCGTCGCCCCGGTCTACGACTCCTACGACCGGACCTCGGCCACCCGCTTCCCCGTCGCCGTCGACGCCGCCCTCCAGGACGCCGGCTGGCGCACCGGACGCTGGGACATACAGCAGGCCGAACACTGGGCCGACGCCCTGCGCGCCCACGCCTCCCCCGCCGGACACCGCCACACCGTCTTCCCCGCCGCCGTCGAGGCCTGGGCGGAATTCGGCGGCCTGGACATCGCCCCCACCGGCCCCGGACGCCACATCGCCCCCACCCCCTTCACCCTCGACCCCCTGCACGGCCTCCACCTCGCCCGCACCCTCGGCGACCTCGGCCGCGCACTGGAAACCGACGTCGCCCCCCTCGGCCAGGAAGCCGGCGGTCAGGCCGTCCTCGCCATCGACACCGAAGGCCGCGTCTACAGCCTCGACCACACCGGCGACTGGTACCTCGGCGCCGACCTCGACCAGGCCCTCAACACCCTCGTCCTCGGCCTCCGCCCCACCCGCCTCAGCCCGGCAGGCACGGAACAGGGCTGAACGAAAGCCACGGGCAGCCCCGGCAAACCCCCGGGGCTCCCTGCTTTCCCTACTCCCCCTGCCGCCCCGGCAGCACCGCCGACACCCGGAAACCACCCGCCTCCGTGGGCCCCGACACGAACACCCCACCCAGCCCGGTCACCCGCTCCCGCATACCGACCAGGCCATTGCCCCCACTCGGCAACCCCACATCCGCCGCACCCCGCTCCGACGGACCGTTCTCCACCTGCACCGCCACCTCCGCCTCACGATGCGCCAGCCGCACCCGGGCCTCCGCACCCGGCGCATGCTTGTGCACATTCGTCAGCGCCTCCTGCACCACCCGGTACACCGTCTGCTCCACACCCGACGGATAACCGCCCTCCCCCACCGACCCGTCCACCGACAGCTCCACCGCCATCCCCGCCGCCCGCGACTGCCCCACCAGATCCCCCAGCTCGGCCAGCGAAGGCCCCTCACCCTCCGACTCCACCGCCACCACCACGGCACCACCACGCACCGCACCACCGGACTCCGGCCCGGCCTCCGCCACCCCCACGGACACCTCCGACCGCACCCCGGCACCACCGGCCCCACCAGACCCCGCCGACTCCCCCGCCGCCCTCGACTTCACCTTCGACGCCACCGCCACCAGCCGCTCCGGCTCGTCCGACACCGGCCCCGACGACCGGCCCGACGCCCCCTCCGCCGTACGCAGCACCCCCAGCATCTCCCGCAGCTCCGTCAACGCCTGCCGGCCCATGTCCCCCACCAGCGCCGCGTTCCGCGACGCCTTCTCCGGATCCTTCAACGCCACCGCCTGCAACGCCGCAGCATGCACCACCATCAGACTCACCCGGTGCGCCACCACGTCGTGCATCTCCCGCGCGATCCGGGTCCGCTCCTCGTTACGGGCCCACTCCGCCCGCTCCTCCGCCCGGTCGGCCAGCAGCGACAGCTCCCGCTCCAGCCCGTCCGCCCGCTCCCGCAAGCTCTCCACCAGCCGGCGCCGGGCAGCGACGTACAACCCCCACAACACCGGCGGCGCCGTCAGCACCAACGCCGCCGTCACCGCCATCACCAGCACGAACCACGTCGGCGGATTGAAATCGGGCTCACCACCCACGTCCTGCCGGATGGTGAAGAAGCTGGCCACCAGCGTCGCCGCCATCGCCATCCCGGCCAGCAGCCCGGTCACCCGGCGCGGCGCGTCCGAGACCGCCAGCGAATACAGACCGACCATGCTCAGCAGCGCGCCCATCTGCGTCGGCGACACCGCGATCGACACCAGCACCACGGCCACCGGCCAACGGCGCCGCAGCAGCAGCACCGGCCCCACGACCAGCCCGAGCAGCAGCCCGGCCCACGACGGCAGCCCCGCGTCCTCGGCGAAGGCCATCCCTTCGAACGCGGTCTCCAGCGTCGAGGCGACGGCCAGCGACACATCCAGCACGGCGCTCCGCCGCCGCGGCCACCACCACGGTCCGGCGGGCGCGTCCCTCGCACCCGTTGCTTCGATTGCCCCCGTTGCGGTCATACCAACCAGCCTACGGGCGCTCGCGACCGTTTTTCCGTCCCTCGCTCCTGCACGCGAGTACACCGTTACGGGCCGGTACTCCCCCTTTTCCCTCGAACTATTGAATCGTCCATATTTTCGACCCCTTCGCACACCGACCGGGCCGAACCTGACCTCATGCACCACCACACACGACCGGACTTCAAGTCCCTGCGCGACCAGGCCGTCACCCTCCGCCGCGCCGGCCTGAGCCGCCGCCAGATCCGCGACCGCTTACACCTCCACAACAACGACATCCTCAACCGCCTCCTGGAAGGCGAACCGCCCCCGGACTGGACCCGCCGCCCGAACGCGAAGGACGACGTGCGGGCGAGGGCGCGGGAGCTGCGGGGGCAGGGGATGACGTACGACGAGATCGTGGCCGAGCTGAGCGTCTCCAAGAGCTCGGTCTCGCTCTGGGTACGGGACATGCCCAAACCGGTGGCCTCGCCGGAACGCATGCACCGGATGCGGGAGGCCCGCTGGGGACCGCACCGCACGGCAGTGGCCGAAGCCCGTAAGCAGACGAAAGAGGACGCGGCCCGCGAGATCGGCACCCTCACCGAGCGGGAACTGTTCCTCATCGGCGTCGGCCTGTACTGGGCAGAGGGCTCGAAGAGCAAAGCGCACCGCACGGACGAGTCGGTCACATTCATCAACAGCGACCCCGGCATGATCGAGACCTATCTGGCCTGGCTGGATCTGCTGGCCGTCGGGCCCGAGCGGCTGAGGTTTCGCGTACTGATCCACGAATCCGCCGACGTGGCGGCGTCCGAACGCTACTGGGCGGATCTGGTGTGCGTCGATGTCGCGGCGTTCGGCAAGACGACGCTGAAGAAACACAACCCGAAGACCGTCCGGAAGAATGTCGGCGAGGACTACCACGGCTGCCTGGTCGTGCGCGTTCTGCAAGGCACGGAGCTGTACCGTCGCATTGAAGGCTGGTGGTACGGCATAGTGTTGGGAGCCCGGTCGACAGCCTGACGCAATGTCCGGTTTAGACCGGAATGATCCCCCGTGGTGTAATTGGCAGCACTGTGGCTTTTGGTGCCATCTGTTCGGGTTCGAGTCCTGACGGGGGAGCAAAGCCAAGTTCGGGTCCCGACCTCCGGTCGGGACCCGCCCGCGTTTCGGCCGCAAACCGCACCGGTATCCTTCGGGTGTCCACCACCCGAAGAAGCCGAAGGGCATCCCCGTGAGCGCCAACCGCCCGGCCGCCGTCGTCGTTCTCGCAGCGGGTGAGGGCACCCGCATGAAGTCGTCGACCCCGAAGGTCCTGCACGCGATCTGCGGCCGCTCCCTCGTGGGGCACGTCGTCGCCGCCTCCCGTGAGCTGGACCCCGAGCACCTCGTGGTGGTCGTGGGTCACGCCCGTGAGCAGGTCGGCGGGCATCTCGCCGAGATCGACCCGGACGTGCGCACCGCCGTCCAGCACGAGCAGAACGGCACCGGTCACGCCGTCCGCATGGGCCTGGAGGAGCTGGGCAACGGCGGCGTCACCCTCGACGGCACGGTGATCGTCGTGTGCGGGGACACCCCGCTGCTGACCGGCGAGACCCTCAAGAAGCTCGGTGACACCCACGCGGCGGACGGCAACGCCGTCACCGTGCTGTCGGCCGAGGTCCCGGACTCGACCGGGTACGGCCGGATCGTGCGCGACGAGAACACCGGCGCGGTCACCGAGATCGTCGAGCACAAGGACGCCACGGACGCGCAGCGCGCGATCCGGGAGATCAACTCCGGGGTGTTCGCGTTCGACGCGCAGCTGCTGACCGACGCGCTGGGCAAGGTGCGTACGGACAACAGCCAGGGTGAGGAGTACCTCACCGATGTGCTGGGGATTCTGCGCGAGGCCGGGCACCGGGTGGGTGCCGCGGTGGCGGACGACCACCGGGAGATCCTGGGGATCAACAACCGGGTGCAGCTCGCCGAGGCGCGCCGGCTGCTGAACGAGCGTCTGCTGCACCGCGCGATGCTGGCCGGTGTGACGGTCGTGGATCCGGCGACGACGTGGGTGGATGTGTCGGTGACGTTCGAGGCGGACGCGACGGTGCACCCGGGTACGCAGCTGCTGGGCGGTACGCATGTCGCGGCGCACGCGGCGGTGGGTCCGGACTCGCGACTGAAGGACACGTCGGTCGGTGAGGGTGCGACGGTGCTGTTCACGGTCGCGGACGGTGCGAAGGTCGGTCCGGGCGCGAGTGTGGGTCCGTACGCGTATCTGCGTCCGGGTACGGATCTGGGGCCGAAGTCGAAGGCCGGTACGTACGTGGAGATGAAGAACGCGACGATCGGTGAGGGCACGAAGGTGCCGCATCTGTCGTACGTGGGTGACGCGACGATCGGTGAGTTCAGCAACATCGGTGCGGCGAGCGTGTTCGTGAACTACGACGGCGAGGCGAAGCACCACACGACGGTCGGGTCGCACTGCAAGACCGGTTCGGACAACATGTTTGTGGCTCCTGTCACGGTCGGGGACGGCGCGTACACCGCTGCCGGCTCGGTCATCACCAAGGATGTGCCCCCGGGTTCGCTGGCGGTCGCGCGCGGCCAGCAGCGGAATATCGAGGGTTGGGTCGCGCGTAAGCGTCCCGGAAGCGCCGCCGCGCAGGCTGCGTCTGCTGCTGGCCAGGAGTCCGACGGCGAGCAGTGATCGTGCTCGGGTGCGCCGTGCGGGGCGTACCGTGATAAGCGCACGCAAACAGGATCTGAGGAGATTTGCTGTGACCGGGATCAAGACGACCGGCGAGAAGAAGCTGATGCTCTTCTCCGGCCGCGCCCACCCCGAGCTGGCTGAGGAGGTCGCCCACCAGCTGGGTGTCGGGCTGGTCCCGACCAAGGCGTTCGACTTCGCCAACGGAGAGATCTATGTCCGTTACCAGGAGTCGGCGCGTGGTGCGGACTGCTTCTTGATGCAGAGCCACACGGCTCCCATCAACAAGTGGATCATGGAGCAGTTGATCATGATTGATGCGCTGAAGCGGGCCTCGGCCCGCAGCATCACCGTGGTCATCCCGTCGTACGGGTACGCCCGCCAGGACAAGAAGCACCGCGGCCGCGAGCCGATCTCGGCACGGCTGATCGCGGATCTGCTGAAGTGCGCGGGCGCCGACCGGATCGTCACGGTCGACCTGCACACCGACCAGATCCAGGGCTTCTTCGACGGCCCGGTGGACCACCTGTTCGCGCTGCCGGTGCTGGCGGACTACGTGGGCGCCAAGGTGGACCGCGAGAAGCTGACGGTGGTCTCGCCGGACGCGGGCCGGGTGCGGGTCGCGGACCGCTGGTGCGACCGGCTGGACGCGCCGCTGGCGATCGTGCACAAGCGCCGGGACAAGGACGTGGCGAACCAGGTCACCGTCCACGAGGTCGTCGGCGATGTGAAGGACCGGGTCTGTGTCCTGGTCGACGACATGATCGACACCGGTGGCACGATCTGCGCCGCGGCGGACGCGCTGTTCGCCAACGGCGCGGCGGACGTCATCGTGACGGCGACGCACGGCATCCTGTCGGGCCCGGCGGCGGACCGTCTGAAGAACTCCAAGGTGAGCGAGTTCGTCTTCACGAACACCCTGCCCACGCCGTCCGAGCTGGAGCTGGACAAGATCACGGTGCTGTCGATGGCGCCGACGGTCGCCCGGGCGATCCGTGAGGTGTTCGAGGACGGTTCGGTGACCAGCCTCTTCGAGGAGCAGTGAGCCGGATTCCGTAGCCGCTGAGGGCGCACGGAGATCGACTTTGGGGGCGGCCTCTCCGCCGGGTAGACTCATGGAGTTGCTCGGCGAGGGAGGCCGCACTTTTCTGTGGTGCGGCGGTCCGTTATCGACGCGCTCTTCGTAGCAGGTCTGTCGTGGGCCGGGTGACGCCCCACAGATCCGTCCGGTCGTCCGTCGACCGCGCCGACTACGAGGAGTGCCCCATGGCCGAGGTCAAGCTCGACGCCAAGATCCGTACCGATTTCGGTAAGGGTGCCGCCCGCCGTTCCCGCCGCGAGGACATGGTCCCCGCCGTGATCTACGGCCACGGTGACGAGCCGAAGCACATCGCCATCCACAACCACGCGCTGATGATGGCCCTGAAGACCCCGAACGCGCTGATCCGTCTGGAGATGGACGGCGAGAACATGCTGGTCATCCCCAAGGCCGTGCAGCGTGAGGCCATCCGTGGCTTCCTGGTCCACGTGGACTTCCTGGCCGTGCGCAAGGGCGAGAAGGTCACCGTCGAGGTGCCGATCCACGTCGAGGGCGACCTGGCGCCGGGTGCCAACCTGCTGGAGCACCTGCTGAACACCCTGTCGCTGGAGGCCGAGGCCACCCACATCCCGGAGTCGGTGACCGTCTCCGTGGCGGGCCTGGACGCCGGTGACTCGGTGCAGGCCAAGGACATCAAGCTGCCGACCGGTTCGACGCTGGCCACCGACGAGGACGCCGTGGTGCTCCAGGTCGTCGCGGCGCAGGCCGAGGCGCCGGCGGCCGAGGGTGACGAGTCCGCCGAGGGCTGATCGCTTTCGTAGCGCGTTGTTTCAACCGCCGCTCCGCGCCGTGTGCGCGGGCGGCGGTTGAGCCGTTTCACGCGGTCTGCTGCTGCAAGGAGACATAAGGATGACGACGGACGCCGAGGGCCCCTGGCTGGTCGCGGGGCTGGGCAATCCGGGACCGGAGTACGCGGCCAACCGCCACAACGTGGGGTTCATGGTGGCGGATCTGCTCGCGGAGCGGATGCGTGCGCGGTTCAAGGCGCACAAGGCGCGGGCGCAGGTCGTGGAGGGCCGGTTCGGTCCGCCGGGTCCCGGCGGCCGGCGGGTGGTGATCGCCAAGCCGATGACGTTCATGAATCTGTCGGGTGGTCCGGTGACGGCGCTGCGGGACTTCTACAAGGTTCCGGTGGCGAACATCATCGCGGTGCACGACGAGCTGGACATCGATTACGGTGCGCTGCGGCTGAAGCTGGGCGGTGGCGACAACGGGCACAACGGTCTGAAGTCGATCACGAAGTCGCTGGGGGCGGAGTACCACCGGGTGCGTTTCGGTATCGGCCGTCCTCCTGGCCGTATGCAGGTGGCGGACTTCGTGCTGAAGGACTTCTCCGGTGCGGAGCGCAAGGAGCTGGACTACTTCGTGGACCGTGCGGCGGACGCGGTGGAGGGGCTCGTGGTGGACGGTCTGGAGCGGGCGCAGAGCACGTACAACTCCTGAACGGGCCGGCGTCCCAGGTTGACCGCGCGCAGTCATATGGCCAAGGATCGCCGCCATGCCCAAGAGCAGCCCGAGTACCAAGAAGCGCAGCCGTCCGGTCAAACGCAGCCGCTCCCGCCGGATGGGGGAGAGCGCCTACGGGCTGCTGCTCGTCGCCCGTACAGGGCTGATGGGTGCGCTGGCGCTGCTGCTGCTGGTGGCGGGTGTGTGGACGTCGTGGAACACCGCTCAGTACGCGATGCTCGTGGAGGGGCGGGAGCGCGGCACGATGATGGTGGCGGAGTGTCACGATGACCGGTGTACGGGCCCGTATCTGCCTTTGGAGGGCGGTCGGCGCCGGGTTCAGGTGTCGATAGCCGCCGCGGCCGCTCCGGACAAGGGCAAGCAGGTCGAGGTGACGGTCAAGCCGGGTACGCACAACGCTGTGCGTACGGGTGCGGGCGGCATTCTGCATGCGTGGGTGCCGTTCGCGGGTTCGCTGCTGCTGGCGGCGCTGGTGGTGGCGGGCGGTATGAAGCTGCGGCGGACGGCGTGGGTGATGGGGGCTTTGGGTGCCGTGCTGCTGGGGGCCACGTTCGCGGCACTGTAGAGCGTACGTGCGGATGCCGTGCGTGCGGACGCGGGTACGGGACTTCAGCGCTGGTGCAGCTCCCACATGCCGAGTTCCCCGTCGTGGGCGCGGAGCCTGGCGACGGCTTCTTCCAGAGTGCGCTGCTCGGTGAGTTCGTAGAACAGGAACAGCGGGGCGAAGACGCTGGCGTAGCCGAAGGGGGCGCCGCGCGGTGCGATGTAGGCGCGCGCTCCGGCGTCGAGGAAGGCGTCGGCCAGTGTGGGGTCGCCGGTGTCGCAGCCGTTGTTGATGACGACGCTGCCCGGCAGGCGGAGGTGTGCCCGTACTTCCTCGGGGCCGGCGGATTCGTTGAAGGGCTGGAAAGCGGCGATTTCCGGGGCGAGGTCGTCCAGGAGGATGCGGCCTTCGTCGCCGTGGCAGGACAGGATCACGTACGGCGCGACGGTGCGGCTGCCGTCGAGAGCGGCCACGAAGTGCCGGGGCTGTCCGATGGGCAGGTGGTTCACCTGCACGCCGAAGCTCTCCAGGGCGTCCCGCAGCGGCCGTCCGTTTCCCCCTTCCATGTCCAGCAGGTCCACGGAGGTCCAGGACAGCCGTCCCGCCTGGACTTCCCGTATGCGTGACGGCCGCTGTGTCGCCAGCCAGGCTTCTTCGTCCATGCCCGCCCCTTCATGGATGAGGGCCGGCCGGGGCGGGTGCCCCGGCCGGCCCCGGGATTCACCCCGTGTTGCGCAGACCCGCCGCCACTCCGTTGACGGTCAGCAGCAGGGCCCGTGCCAGCACCGGGTCGGCTTCCTCGCCGCGTTCGGCCGCGGCCCGCTGCCGGTGCAGCAGGGTGACCTGGAGGTAGGAGATCGGGTCGAGGTAGGCGTCCCGGATGTGGAACGTCTGCTTGAGCACCGGGTTGGATTCGAGCAGTTCGCTCTCTCCCGTGACGCGCAGGACTTCCTGCACGGTCAGCTCGTGCTCGGCCTTGATCGTGTCGAAGACGTGCTTGAGCTCGTCGGGTACGAGGGTGTCGACGTAGTGCCGGGCGATCCGCAGGTCGGTCTTGGCCAGCGTCATCTCGACGTTGGACAGGAAGTTGCGGAAGAAGTGCCAGTGCTCGTGCATCTCGTCGAGGACGACGTCGAGTCCGGCCTCGCGGGCGGCCTTGAGGCCCGTACCGACGCCGAACCAGCCGGGGACGATCTGCCGGGACTGGGTCCAGCCGAAGACCCACGGGATGGCGCGCAGGCCGTCGAGTCCGGCGCCGGAGTCGGGCCGGCGGGAGGGCCGGGAGCCGAGGTGCAGTTCGGCGAGCTGGTCGACCGGGGTGGACGCGAAGAAGTACGCGGGCAGGTCGGGGTCCTCGACGAGCCGCCGGTACGCGCCGTGTGCGGCGTCGGAGACGGTCTCCATGGCGGCGTCCCAGCGGGCGAGCGCCTCGTCGGACTGGCGCGGCGCGGTGTGCAGGGCGGAGGCCTGGAGGGTGGCGGCGACGGTCAGTTCCAGGTTCTCCCGGGCGAGGGAGGGGACCAGGTACTTGTCGGAGATGACCTCGCCCTGTTCGGTGACCTTGATCTCGCCTTCGAGGGTGCCGTAGGGCTGGGCGAGGATCGCGTCGTGGGAGGGGCCGCCGCCGCGGCCGACGGTGCCGCCGCGGCCGTGGAAGAGGCGCAGGCGTACGCCGTGCCGGTGGGCGACGTCGCGCAGCAGGCGCTGGGCGCGGTGGATCTCCCACTGGCTGGTGGTGATGCCGCCGAACTTGGAGGAGTCGGAGTAGCCGAGCATGACCTCCTGGACGTCGCCGCGCAGGGCGACCAGGCGCCGGTAGGAGGGGTCGGCGAGCATTTCGTCCAGCAGCTGGTCGGCGATCTTCAGCTCGTCGGTGGTCTCCAGGAGCGGCACGATGCCGATCTTGGCCCAGCCGGCGTGCAGGTCGATCAGGCCGGCTTCGCGGGCCAGGACGGTGGCGGCGAAGACGTCGTCGGAGCCCTGGCACATGGAGATGATGTACGACTCGACGACCTCGGGGCCGAAGGTCTTCTTGGCCTTGAGGACGGTGCGGAAGACGCCGAGGGTCTTGGCGCCGGCCTCGTCGAGGGGGGCGGGGCTGGGGGCGAGGGGGCGGCGCGAGCGCAGTTCCTTGGCGAGGAGCTTGCGGCGGTAGTCGCGCGGCATGTCGGTGTAGCGCCAGGATTCCTCGCCGAGGCGGTCGAAGAGCTGGCCGAGGGCGTGGTGGTGGGCGTCGGCGTGTTCGCGGACGTCCATGGTGGCGAGCTGGAGGCCGAAGGCCGCGATGGTGCGGATCGTGCGTTCCAGGCGGCCGTCGGCGACGAGGCCGCCGCGGTGCTCGCGCAGTGAGGTCTGGATGAGGGTGAGGTCGTCGACGAGTCCGGCGGTGCCGAGGTAGTCGCGGCCGGGGACGTGGGGGGTGTCGGCGGCGAGGCGTTCGCGGGTGTTGACGAGCTTCTGGCGGATGCAGGTGGCCTTGAGGCGGTACGGCTCTTCGGCGTTCAGCCGCTTGTAGCGGGGGCTGATCTCGGGGAGCGCGTCGAGGTCCTGCTGGAGGGAGGCGAGGAGTTCGTCGGTGGCGCCGCAGTTGCGGATGGAGTTGGACAGGGCGCCGCGCAGCTCGTCGATGTGTTCGAGGGCGTCGGTGATGCCGTGTTCGTGCTGGAGGATCAGGACGTCCCAGGTGACCTGGGGGGTGACGTTGGGGTTGCCGTCGCGGTCTCCGCCGATCCAGGTGCCGAAGGTGAGGGGGCGGGTGCCGGGCGGGAGCTCGGCGCCGGCCCGTTCCAGTTCGGCGGCGAGGTCTTCGAGGACGTCGCCGACGGCGCCGCGGCCCAGCTCGTCGAGGTAGTAGATCGCGTTGCGGGCCTCGTCGGTGGGCTCGGGGCGGGCCACGCGCAGCTCGTCGGTCTGCCAGATGAGGTCGATGTTCTCGGCGAGGCGCAGGTCGGCGCGGCGGCGTTCGGTGGTGTCCGTGCGGTCGAGGAGTTCGGCGACCTTGCGGAGCTTGGTGAGGACCGAGCGGCGGGCGGCTTCGGTGGGGTGTGCGGTGAAGACGGGCCGTACGCCGAGGTTGGCGGCGGTGGCGCGCAGGTGCTCGGGGTCGGCGTCCTTGAGCATGTCGGCGGTGCGGGCGAGGATGCCGCCTTCGGCGGCGCGCCGGGCGCGCAGTTCGCGGCCGCGGTGGACCTGCTCGGTGACGTTGGCGAGGTGGAAGTAGGTGGAGAAGGCGCGGACCAGCTTGGCGGCGGTGGGCAGGTCGGTCTCGCCGAGGAGCCGGGCGGCGGCCTCGCCGTCGGAGCGGGTCAGGGCGCGGACCTGTTCGACGAGGTCGAGGAGGTCCTGGCCTTCCTGGCGGACGAGGGTCTCGCCGAGGAGGTCGCCGAGGCGGCGGATGTCGGCGCGCAGGGGGCCGTTGTCGCGTGCGGCGTCGGCGGCGGCAGAGGTGTCGGTGGCACCGGTGGCGCCGGTGCGCTCGTCGTTCGCGGCGGGGGTGATGTCGGCACTGCTCACAGGTGCGGCTCCTTGCAGTGATCTTCGTGATCTGAGCACGTCCGGGCGCTGGCAGGGGTGCTCCCGGCGGTGCCGGGGGCGGGTCGCGGACCGCGCTGTCCGACGTTTCCCAGGATAGGTCTCCGCGGCGTCGGCGGATCACCCTGTCCGTTTGGTGGGCACCTACCTGTTCGGGGTGCTGCTCACACCTGGACGTTGTTCATGTGTGACGGAACTTGCACTGTTCCCGCACCTTGCTTGGTGCAGTTTTTGCCGCAATTCGGTCACCCGTTACCGACCTGTCGGACCCTTGCCCGCACTGGCCGCGCTGCCATACTTACGAGACCGTAGGTTACGGTCCCGTAGCCGTAATCGCGCCCCCGAGCCCCCGACGAGGGACACCACATGACCGCTAGCCCCGAAGTCATCGAAGAGACCCCCAAAACCGCCGGAACGCCGCTGCCGTCCGCGACACTCGGCAGCGACAGCAAACGCTCGGCCGAACAGATCACCCTGCTGCTGTTCATCACCCTGCCCTTCGTGGCGCTGGTGGCCGCCGTGCCGCTGGCCTGGGGCTGGGGCGTGAGCTGGCTCGACCTGGCGCTGATGGCGGCGATGTACTTCATCGGCTGCCACGGCATCACCATCGGCTTCCACCGCTACTTCACCCACGGCGCCTTCAAGGCCAAACGCCCGCTGCGGATCGCGCTGGCGATCATGGGCTCGCTGGCGGTCGAGGGACCGCTGGTGCGCTGGGTGGCCGACCACCGCAAGCACCACAAGTTCTCCGACGCCGAGGGCGACCCGCACTCCCCCTGGCGGTTCGGCGAGACGGTGCCGGCGCTGATGAAGGGCCTGTGGTGGGCCCACATCGGCTGGATGTTCGACGAGGAGCAGACGCCGCAGCACAAGTACGCGCCCGACCTGATCAAGGACGACGCGATCCGCCGGGTCTCCCGCCAGTTCGTCCTGTGGACCGTCGTCTCCCTCCTCGTCCCGCCCCTGGTCGGCGGCCTGGTCACGCTGTCCTGGCAGGGCGCGGCCACCGCCTTCTTCTGGGGCTCCCTGGTCCGCGTCGGCCTGCTGCACCACGTCACCTGGTCGATCAACTCGATCTGCCACGCGGTGGGCAAGCGCCCCTTCAAGTCCCGCGACCGCTCCGGCAACGTCTGGTGGCTGGCGGTGCTCTCCTGCGGCGAGTCCTGGCACAACCTGCACCACGCCGACCCGACGTGCGCGCGGCACGGCGTCATGAAGGGGCAGCTCGACTCCAGCGCCCGTCTCATCCGCTGGTTCGAGAAGGCCGGCTGGGCCTACGACGTGCGCTGGCCGAACGCCTCCCGCCTCGACGCGAAGCGCCTGGACGGGGCCGTACCCGGGGGTACCGGGCGGTGATAGCCGGGGAAGGCATGATTGACGGGTGGCGATCGACGGCAGCAGCGTGAACGACAATCAGGGCAAGGCCCCCTCAGGCGCGGGCACCCGGCGCACCCGCAGGGTGCGCATGACGGGCGCCCAGCGCCGTGAGCAGCTGCTCGACATCGGTCGTGCCCTCTTCGCCGAGCGCGGCTTCGAGGGCACCTCGGTCGAGGAGATCGCGGCGAAGGCCGGTGTTTCCAAGCCCGTCGTGTACGAGCACTTCGGCGGCAAGGAAGGGCTGTACGCGGTCGTGGTGGACCGCGAGATGCGCCAGCTGCTGGACATGGTCACCGGCGCGCTCACCGCCGGCCACCCGCGGGAACTCCTCGAACAGGCCGCCTTCGCCCTCCTCGACTACATCGAGACGTACACCGACGGCTTCCGCATCCTGGTCCGCGACTCCCCCGTGGCCCAGTCCACCGGCACCTTCGCGTCACTGATCAGCGACATCGCCACCCAGGTGGAAGACATCCTCGGCCTGGAGTTCAAGGCCCGCGGCTTCGAGCCCAAGCTGGCCCCCCTGTACGCCCAGGCCCTGGTCGGCATGGTCGCCCTGACCGGCCAGTGGTGGCTGGACGTCCGCAAGCCGAAGAAGGCCGAGGTCGCCGCCCACCTGGTGAACCTCGCCTGGCACGGCCTGGACGGCCTGGAGCCCAAGCCCCGCCTGATAGGCCACCGCCGCGCCTGACCCGCGCCACTCCTCCCGCACCGCGCGGCCCGTCCAGGGGGCCCGCGGCCTCTTGCCGCGCCCTCGCGCACCTCCGCTCCCCCATATCTCCCGCTAACCGGATATGCCCGATACACCCGCTTTCCCCACCCATACCTCCCCATCCCCCTTTCCACCCGACACACACCACAAATTCATCGCATCAATTCCCGCCCGACGCCATCATTTCCACACCCTTTACTTTTTCATCGCCTGAACCAAAAACACCCCGCGATACACTCGCCCCGCATCCCGTCCGGTGGTTACCGTTCCCCCGGCTCGATCACCGCGAGACCGACGCCGTAACCTCTCCCGCACGGCATTCCGCTTTATGTGAATGCTCCGGCTGCGAAGGCTTCACTCTCACGGGGGAGAACTGCGACATGGCGAATGATTTCCGTATCGACGTCGAGCGCGTACAGAAGATGCTCACCAAGCTCTCGGACGCCGACGACCGCATGCGGGACGCCCAGAAGCGCCTGAACAAGGTGGGCCCGAAGGCCCTGGGCACCGACGGCCTCGACGACGCCTGCGACGAGTTCCAGGACCAGTGGGGCGACGGCATCAAGCGCATCGCGGACGCCGCCAAGGACATCAACGATCGCCTCAAGGCCACGCTGGACGCCTACAAGGCGGGCGAAGAAGAGAACCGCAAGATGCTCAGCGGCAAGAAGTAACCGAACGCCCGCACGCCCGTAACCATTCTTTTCTCACCAGGGGGAGACGTATGTCCTGGCGGAGCATGTTCATCGAGGACGACGCGGCCTGGCCCGGCGTCGGATTCAACCCGGCAAAGGGCGACCTGCACGCGATTCAGGCACTCTCGTCCGACGTCAAATCCGTCGGCGACGAGCTCGATGAACTCGACCAGCTGCTCAAGTCCGTCGGCAAGAGCGACGGCGCATGGGAGGGCGAGGCGGCGCAGGCCTTCGCGAAAAAGCTCGGCGAGCTGCCCAAGTACCTCAAGCAGGGCAGCGAGTCCATGCACGACTGCGCGAAGGCGCTGCGCGGCTGGCACACCCACCTGCAGACCTTCCAGGACAAGGCCGGGAAGATCGAGGCGGAGGCCGCCCCGGCCCGCAAGCAGGCGGACGCCGACCGCGACCACTTCGACGCCCTGTACAGCAAGTACCAGCCGTACTTCGGCCAGCCGATGGAAGCCGCGGACGCCAAGAAGATCAACGACTTGCTGGAGACGGCCCGCGACAAGGCCGACACCTCCAAGGACAAACTCGACGACCTGGTCCGCGAGGCCGAGCGCATCCACGCCCAGTGGAAGGACCGCGCCGGCGAGGCCGAACGCGCCATTCTCAAGGCCTCGGAGAACCACCCGCCGGACATCCACTGGTGGAACCGCGCCGTCGACGGCCTGAAGAGCGCTTGGCGGGGGTTCAAGGACTGGCTGGTGGAGCATGCGGATCTGCTGTCCAACATCTCCGCGGGCCTGGCAGCCGCTGCGCTGGCGGTCAATGTCATTCCCGTGGTCGGCCAGGTGGGATCCGCCCTTCTGGGCGGTGCCTCGGCGGTGTGCGCGGCCGGCGCGATGGCGGGCCACTGGATGGGCAACGCCCGCGGCAACGGCACTCCGGGCTGGAAAGTCGGCCTGGACGCGCTCGGTGTGCTCCCCGGGTTCGGTGGCGCAATCAAGGTCGCTACCGCGGGATTCAAGGAAGCTGCTGTCGGGGCCAAGCTGGGCGCGAAGGTGGGTGGCGCCGTCAAGGGGCTGGGCAACGTCAAGAACGTCCTGCGGGAAACTCCCGGAGGCATCCGCGACGGTCTGACGAAGCCCTTCAGCATGAAGATGATCAACGGCGGACTGGGCAAGGCGTTCGGCGGCGCACAGCTTTCCGACGGCGCCATTCACGGCATCCAGTTCGGGATCAAGGGCGGTTCGTTCCTCCACGGGCAGATGCAGCATGCGTCCGGGCAGGAGCAAGCGGCTTCCGGAGCCGCGTTCCATCAGACCCTCGCGGCCTGATAACGAGAGGGTCTTCTTCCCATGTCCCAGGCACCGCTCGAAAATGTGAGTGACCAGCCGGCGCCGGCTGCGGCCCGGCCGCGGTCACGGCTGCACATCGGCTGGATCATGCCGCCGTTCATCCGCGAGATACCGGTCGACGCTCCGGACGCGGAAGCCGCGGCCGAACGGCTGCACGCGCTGGCCACCGAACTGATGCCGGAGCATTCGGTGGAGGACCGGTTCCGCTTCGCGCTGGGCATCGGTGCCCAGCTGGAAGCAATGATCGAGGCTGACGTCATCTATGCCGGGCTGTGCTTCCTGGAAGTGGACGAGCACCCCACGGCCTCCACCATCATGGTCAGCCAGGTCGAGCACGACAGTGCCGACGACGAGGAACTGCTGCGTGTCACTCGGGAGCTGCTGGAGCGCAAGAACCCGGACGACGAGTACCGGACCGTGGAGCTGCCGTGCGGGCCCGCTCTGACCCGTATCGGCTCCGCCGTCTTCCACCTCGCCGCCGAGTGGTCGCCCACCGGCCGGCCTCTGCCGGTACGGCAGTCGCAGATTCAGGTGTACATCCCCCTGCCCGGCACTCAGGACATGCTCATCTTCACCCTCGACTGCCCGTCCCCGGAGGCCTGGGACCTGCATTCCGAGCTCTTCGCCGAGATCCTCAAAACCGTCGACTGGGGATCCGACCAGGAGATCGAGGACTACCGGGCCATGCGGCAGAGCGCGCCGGTGGCGGCGGCCGAGCCGGACGCGGCGGTTCAGCAGGAATTGTTCTGGCACTCCAGCCGGCTGCTGGACGCCGCCGCACTGCGTGCCCGCATGACCGGCGGCGACCGGGCCGACTCGGTCACCTGTGCGGCGTGCTGGAGCAAGGGGCTGCGTTCCGCCTGTTCGGCGAAGCACGGCTGGCGCCTCGAAGGCGCGCCGGCTGCCGACCTCACGGCCGCGCTCTCCCGTGTCGTATCCGCCTTCTCTTCCCAAGGCTGGCAGCTGGCACCGCCGGACAGCGGTGAGGGCGTGCGGGCACAGGCGGGGGAGGCGGTGGCGCGGTCCGCGGGCTTCGGGTTCACTGTCTCCGTGGACGCCACGGCCGGCGTGTTCTCCGCCGAAGTCACCTCGCCGTGCGAGCGCACCGCGACCGCAGCGGATTCGGTATTCGGCTGATGAAGCAGTCTCGCCCCCGCCGATCGCCGTCGCGTTTCCCGACCGACCAAGGAGTTCCCCGTCGTGACACCCGAGCTTGAACAGAAGGTTCTTTCCGCCCTGCCGCCGGGCGAGAAGCTCCTGGCGGGCTTCGCGGTCTCGCGTTCGCTGGCGTCCAGCCGGAGTCAGGGCGGGAGCAGCAGCGCTCCGGACTCGCGGCGGCCCAAGGTGCTGGTGGGGCAGGAGAAGGACGGGGACGGCTGGGCTCGTTTCCTTTCCCGGGTCTTTCGTATGTTCACCACCGATGTGCCGGCCCAGCAGCGCGGCACCTCCATCGAGGAGCCTTCGCTGCGAGGCAAACGCCGGAAGCACAAGGAGTCGTTCTTCGGCGGCTGGGACAGTTTGGCCGGGCGATTCCTGATCGCCGGACAGCCGCGGTCCAAGACCGGGGCGGCCGCCATCGTGGCCGTCACCGATGTCTGTATGCGCTTCGTCTACGTACAGTACCGGCGTGTCCGGGGCGGTCTGGGCGAGGCTGTCGAGCTGGGGGCTTCCTTCCCCCACGACGCTCTGGTGTGGACTCGGCGTCACGAGCCGAAGAATGAGATCCAGTTCGGATTCTCCGACGGGTCCTGGGGAACGCTGTTCGTCTCCGACGCGGGGGATTTCATCAGGCATTTCCCGGGGACGCTCGGCCACAAGGATCCGATTCCGTAGCACTGCGCCTCATTCCAGGAATTCCAGCCCGTTGCCGGCCGGATCGTACGCATGGAAGCGGTCGTGCCCCGGAAGATTGTCGTCCCAGCCGACCGGGACGCCGTGGCCGGTGAGACGGGCCGCGTAAGCACGAATGTCGGTGACGCGGAAGGCCGGGTGGGCCTTGCGGGCCGGGTGGAAGTCGGGCGCGATGCCCAGGTGGAGCTGGCTGGTCGGGCCGGCCTCGAACCAACACCCCCCGCGCGCGGCCGGCGCAGCCGGCTTGGGAATCTCCCGAAGTCCGAGGACGTCCCCGTAGAACGCGCGCAGGGTGGTTTCGCTGCCGGGTGGTGCGGCGAGCTGGACGTGGTCGAGGCCGGTGATCATGGGTTCACCTCATCGGGGGTCAGTGTTCTTTGCGGGCCACCACGAAGATGCGGCGGAACGGGAAGACCGTGCCGTGCGGGCCGGGTGGGTAGGACTTGCGCAGCAGGTCGCGGTACTGGGAGAGGAATTCGTCGCGGGCCGCCGGGTCGTGTTCGAGGGCGGTCAGTACGGGGCGCAGGGCCGTGCCCTTGACCCAGTCGAGGACCGGGTCCTCGCCTTGGAGGAGCTGGACGTAGGTCGTCTCCCAGGCGTCCACCGCGCAGCCGAGCGCGGTGAGGCGTTCCAGGTAGGCGGTGGGGTGGAGGATGTGGACGAAGCCGCGGCCGTGGCCGGCGAGGCGGTCGCGCCATTGGGGTTCGTCGCAGAGCTCGCCGAGCAGTGCGTGGCTGGGCGAGGTGAAGTTTCCGGGGACCTGGAAGGCGAGGGTGCCGCCGGGGGTGAGGCCGTCGATCCAGGCCGGGAGGGATTCGGGGTGGTTCGGGACCCACTGGAGCGCCGCGTTGGAGACGATCAGGTCGAACGGTTCCGCGGGGCGCCAGTCCGTGGCGTCGGCGGGGCCGAAGTCGAGGTAGCCGCCGCCGGGGGTGGGTCCGGCGTACAGGTCGGCTTCCTTGAGCATGTCCGGGGAGCTGTCCAGGCCGGTGATGTGCGCGTCGGGCCAGCGGTCGGCGAGCTGGACGGTGACGTTGCCGGGGCCGCAGCCGAGGTCGGCGATGCGGGCGGGGCGGTTGCGGTGGGGCAGCTCGGGTATGCGGGCGAGCAGGTCGTGGAACGGGCGCGTACGGTGTCCGGCGTGGCGCAGGTACTGCTGCGGATCCCAGGTTGGTGCGACGTGCATGTTCGAACCCCTTCGGCTGATACAGGGTTGGTACAGGCCACGCGAGCGCAGCGTGAGCCCATCGCCGACGATGCCCAATAGTCCACGGAAATATATCTTGGCGTCAAGAGACTTGGCATCAAGAGACTTCATGTCGACAGACCAACTACACTGATCGGCATGGAGGACGAGGTCGACCGACTGGTCGCAGCATGGCGCCGGGAGCGCCCGGACCTCGACGTGGAACCGCTTGAGGTCCTCAGCCGCATCAGCAGGCTGGCCAGACACCTCGACCGCGCGCGCCGCCTCGCCTTCTCCGAGGTCGGTCTGGAGCCCTGGGAGTTCGACGTGCTGACCGCGCTGCGCCGCGCGGGGGCCCCGTACCAACTTTCCCCGGGCGCGCTGCTGACGCAGACCCTGGTCACCTCCGGCACGATGACCAACCGCATCGACCGGCTGGCGAAGAAAGGCCTGGTCGAACGGCTGCCCGACCCCAGCGACCGGCGTGGCGTACTGGTCCGGCTGACCCCGGAGGGGCGCGAGGCGGCCGACGAGTCGCTGGCCGGGCTGCTCACGCAGGAGCGCGCGATCCTGGCCGAGCTGTCCCACCAGCAGCGCGGCGAACTGGCCCGGCTGCTGCGCCAGTTGACGGCACCTTTCGACAACACGCCGGGCTGACGGCCGTACGCGGACCGCGGCGTGGCACCGCCCGCCGCGTCCCCTTGCCGTGCCCCCGCCCGTTGGGCTTGGATCGCGACCATGAGCCAGCACGGCCCGCGGGGTCAGCAGGGGCATGAAGGCGAGCAGGGCTACGGGGACCGGTACGGCCGGTACGGGCAGCAGGGCCGCCCCCGGCAGCAGGGTGCGTACGAGCGGTCCGGGCACCGGCGGCCTTCGGGAGCGCCGGACGGCTCGCGGTTCACGGGCCGTACGGTCCTGGTGTCCGGCGCCGCCGCCGGGATCGGCGCCGCGACCGCCGACCGGCTGGCGGCCGAGGGCGCGCAGGTACTGCTCCTGGACATCGACGACGAGCGCGGCGAGCGCACCGCCCGCCGTATCCGCGCTCTGGGCGGCCGGGCCTCATACGAGCACTGCGACGTGGCGCGCGAGGACCACTGGCAGCGTGCCGCGCACGCCGCCCGGCAGCGGTACGGGCCGGTGGACGCGCTGGTCAGCAACGCCGCCCTGCAAGGGCCGCACGCGCCCGCCGACGTGGCCGCGCGGGCGGACTGGGAGCGGCAGCTCACGGTGAACCTGACCGGGGCCTTCCTGGGCGTGCGGGCCGTACTGGCGGATCTGCGGGAGCGGTGCGGCGCGGTGGTGCTGACCTCGTCGGTGCAGGCGTACTTCGGGCTGCCGGGCCGTCCCGCGTACGCCGCGTCCAAGGCGGGGCTGACCGGGCTGGCGCGCCAGCTGGCCGTCGAGTACGGGCCGGAGGTACGGGTGAACAGTGTGCTGCCGGGGCCGGTGCTGACGGACGCCTGGGAGGCCGTCGGCGAGGCGGACCGGCGCGCCAGTGCCGAGGCGACCGCGGCGGGGCGGCTGGGGCGCCCGGAGGAGGTGGCGGCGGCCGTCGCTTTCCTGCTCTCCGACGACGCGTCGTTCGTGACGGGGACGGACCTGGTCGTGGACGGCGGCTGGAGCGTACGGAAGACGTCGTCCTGACCGGAGGACGAAAGGGCGGGGCACGGCGCACCGGCCGAAGGCCGGATGTGCGCGGTGTGGCGGCCGTCCGCGGGAATCATGGGGGGTACGGGCGGCCGCCCCGCACCCGTCGGCCGCGCCGCCCGCGGCTCGTGCCGGTACACCTCGCGACCAAGGGGGCCCGATGGGCATCCATTTCGGTGCGGACTACAACCCCGAGCAGTGGCCCGAGGAGGTGTGGGAAGAGGACCTGAGCCTGATGAAGCGGGCCCACGTCACCATGGTGACCGCCGGGATCTTCTCGTGGGCGAAGGCCGAGCCCCGGCCCGGCGCGTACGACTTCGACTGGTTCGACCAGGTCATGGACGGCCTCGGCGGCGCGGGCGTCCGCGTGTGCCTGGCCACCATGACCGCCTCCCCGCCGCCCTGGCTGACCCGCGCACATCCGGAGGTCCTGCCGCAGGACCCGGACGGCCGGCGCCGCTGGCCCGGCGGACGGCAGCACTACTGCCCGTCCAGCCCGGTCTACCGCGAGCACGCGGTCCGCCTCGTCGAGCGGCTGGCCGCCCGCTATGCCGGGCATCCGGCGCTGGCCATGTGGCACATCGGCAACGAGTACGGCTGCCACACCCGCCAGTGCTTCTGCGACGTGTCCGCAGCGGACTTCCGGCGCTGGCTGCGCGAACGGTACGGGAGCGTGGCGCACCTCAACGACGCCTGGTCCACGGCCTTCTGGTCGCAGGCGTACACGGATTTCGACGAGGTGCTGCCGCCGCGTACCGCGCCCACCTTTCCCAACCCCGCCCAGCAGCTGGACTATCTGCGGTTCAGCGACGACGCGCTGCGCCGCTGCTACCTCGCGGAGAAGGAGGTGCTGGAGCGTACGAGCCCCGGGGTGCCGGTGACCACGAATCTGATGCCGTTCCACAAGCCGGTGGACGCCTTCGCGTGGTCGCGGGACATGGACGCGATGGCGCTGGATTTCTACCAGGACCCTTTCGACCCGGAGACGCATCTGAAGGCCGCGTACACCTTCGACCTGATGCGTTCGGCGCGCGGCGGGCAGCCCTGGCTGCTGCTGGAGCAGGCCCCCGGCGCGGTCAACTGGCGGGCCCGCAACGGCCCCAAGCCGCCGGGCGCGATGCGTCTGTGGAGCTGGCAGGCCATCGCGCAGGGCGCGGACGCCGTGCTGTATTTCCAGTGGCGGCAGTCGCGCGGCGGTGCGGAGAAGTTCCACTCGGCGATGGTGCCGCACGCCGGTACGGACACCCGGATCTTCCGCGAAGTGTGCGACCTGGGGCGGGAGCTGGCGTCCGTACCGGAGATCGCGGGGACGCGGGCGGTGCGGCCGACGGCGGCGCTGGTGACGGACTGGGACAGCTGGCGGGCGCTGGAGCTGGACTCGCACCCGTCCACGGCACTGCGCCTGCCGGACCTGGCGCTGGGGCACTACCGGCCGCTGTTCGAGGCGGGCGTCGCGTGTGACGTCGTGCCGCCGGACCGCGACCTGTCCGGCTACCGGCTGGTCGTCGTGCCGAACCTGTATCTGCTGAGCGAGGACGGCGCGCATCGGCTGGCTTCCTATGTGCGGGGCGGCGGACAGCTGCTGGTGTCGTTCTTCTCGGGGGTCGTGGACGGCTGCGACCGGGTGCACCCCGGCGGCTGTCCGGGGCCGCTGCGGTCGCTGCTGGGCCTGCGGGTGGAGGAGTTCTGGCCGCTGGACGAGGGCGCGACGGTGGGCGTACGGGGCTTCGCGGGCGGACCGGGCACCGCGGGCGTCCGGGGGCGGGGCAGGAGCGGTTCCGGCAGCGGTCGGGCGCGCCCGGGAGCGGCGCCGGGCGCCTGGGAGCTGCCCGCCGGTACGGCGGACCTGTGGTCGGAGGCCATCCGCCTCGAAGGCGCCGAGCCCGTCGCGGAGTTCGCGGACGGCGACCTGGCGGGCGGTCCGGCGGTCACCCGGCACGGTTACGGCGCGGGCACGGTGACCTACCTCGGCACCCGGCTCGAACCGGCGCTGATGCGCGCGCTGATGGACGGCGTGCGGGCGGCGGCGGGCGTACGGCCGGTGCTGGCCGGGCTGCCCGAGGGCGTACAGGCCACCGTCCGGGAGGGCGCCGGCGGGCGCTTCCTGTTCCTGCTCAACCACGGGGTACGGGCAGCCGACATCGCGCTGCCCTGCCCGATGGCCGACGCGCTCGCCGGGACGCGCGGGGAGCGGGCGGACCATACGTACCGGATAGCGCTGCCGGCCCGCGGTGTGGCCGTGCTCAAGGACCTGCACAAAGCGGTGCCCAGGGAGAGCTGACCGGGGACCGGCCGGTGCCGGGAGCGGCGCGGGCGGGCCCCGCGCCGCGCCTCAGGTCAGCGCGGAGGCCGCGGCCGTGGCCGGTTCGAGCTCCACCGGGCCGACACCGGCCCGCCGCGCCAGTGCCACGGCGGCGAGCGTCGAGTGGACGCCCAGCTTGCCGAGCACGTTCTGCATGTGCGTACGGACCGTGTGCGGGGACAGGAACAGCCGCTCGGCGACCGCCTTGCGCCCGAGCCCCGCCACCATGCAGCGCAGTACCTCGCGCTCGCGCGGCGTCAGCGACTCCACCAGCCGCTCGCTTTCCGTACGGTGCTTGCGTGCCGCCGTCAGCTCCCGCAGGACGCCGGTCAGCAGCGCGGGCGGCAGATGCGTCTCGTCGCGCAGCACGCCGCGGATGACGGCGAGCAGGCGGGAGAGCGAGCAGTCCTTGGCGACCCAGCCGCCGGCCCCCGCCTGCAGGGCGAAGGCGGCCCGGCGCGGGTCGTCCTTCTCGGCAAGCACGACGGTACGGACGTACGGGTACGCCGTACGGACGCCCGCGACCAGCGAGATGCCGTCCAGCGGCCCGCCGTCCGAGGCGCCGTCGCGGCCCTGCACGGGCTGGGACGGTACGGCTGCCAGCGGCGCTGCGACGGTGCCGAGGTCGGCGTCGATGAGCATCACGTCGAAGCGCCGGCCGTCGGTGGCCGCCCGCTCCAGGCTGCGCAGAGCCGCCGGCCCGCTGCCGGCCGCGGCCACGTCCACGTCCTGTTCGGCCGCGAGTGCGGCCGCCAGGGACTCGGCAAAGATGCGGTGGTCGTCGACCACCAGAACCCGGATGCGTTGCACTGAGACCCCCTGTCTCGGGGAACGGACCAAGTGGGCACGGCGCCCGGGACAACGGCCGACGCAGCCGCACGGCCGCCGCCGTGCCGCCTTGGCCACCCCACCCCGGGCGTCGTACCCGACTGTCTCGCCCCCTGATCAGCACCGGCCCCCACCGGTGCTGGGACTCAGAGTACGGACGGGGTGCGGCAACGGAAGGCTAATCGCAAAACTGCCCGGCCCGAGTGTTCAGGGTGGGGCCCAGCAGCCGTCGAGGGACACAAGTCGACAAGGTTCGTCCGAATACGATCGGCCGGCGGGCGGGCCCGCGCAGATCCGGAACCGCGGCCCGGCGGGCCCTTCCCGGGTCCGCCCAGGGCTCCTCCCCCGGCCCGCCCCGGCGCCGCGCCTCACACCAGCCGCCGCGCCCCCGCACTCGGAACGGCCGGAAAGATCCGTGGCGCCGCGTGTCCGGCCGCCGCGAACGCCTCGCTGACCCGCGCGGCGACGGCGTCCGCGGCCGCCTCCTCGACGAGGACGACGGCCGAACCGCCGAACCCGCCGCCCGTCATCCGCGCCCCGAGCGCACCCGCGGCGCCCGCCGCCTCGACGGCGAGGTCCAGTTCGGCGCAGGAGACCCTGAAGTCGTCGCGCAGCGAGGCGTGTCCGGCGGTCAGCAGCGGGGCTATGGCGCGGGTCTCCCCGGCGTCCAGGCGGGCGATGACCTCCTCGACCCGCCGGTTCTCGGTGACGACGTGCCGTACGACGGCCCGGACGCCGGGACCGCCGTCGCCCGGTCCGCGCCCTGCCCCGTCCGCCGTCCCGCCCGCCGGTCCGACACCCGTCCCGTCGACCGGTTCGCCGTCCTCCGCCGCCAGTCTGTCCAGTGCCTCGGGCAGTTGCGCGTACCGCACATCGCGCAGCGTGTGTACGCCGAGCGCCCGCGCACCGCGCTCGCACATGGCGCGCCGCTGTGCGTACGCGCCGTCCCCCAGCTCGTGTTTCACCCGGGTGTCGACCACCAGGAGCCGCAGCCCCTCGGCCGCCAAATCGAACGGAATTTGCCGCTGGGAGAGGTCGCGGGTGTCCAGGAACAGCGCATGGCCGTCCGTGCAACAGGCCGCCGCAGTCTGGTCCATGATGCCGCAGGGCACGCCCACGAAGGCGTTCTCGGCGCGCTGCGCGAGCCGCGCCAGGCGCTGCCGGGCGAGCCCGAGCCCGTACAGGTCGTCGAGGGCGAGCGCGGTGACGACCTCCAGGGCGGCCGACGAGGAGAGTCCGGCGCCGACCGGGACGGTGCTGTCGTAGTGCAGGTCGGCGCCGCCGACGGGCAGTCCCGCCTCGCGCATGGCCCAGACGATGCCCGCCGGGTAGCCCGCCCAGCCGCCGTCGGAGGCCGGGCGCAGGGCGTCCAGACGGAGTTCGGCGATCTGGCCGTTGCCGCTGCTGTCGCCGGAATGCACCCGCAGGACGCCGTCGGTGCGGGGTGCGGCGGCGGCGAGAGTGGTGTGCGGCAGGGCCAGCGGCATCACGAAGCCGTCGTTGTAGTCGGTGTGTTCGCCGATCAGGTTGACGCGGCCGGGTGCCGCCCACACTCCGGTGGGGGCGGCGCCGTACACCTCGTGGAAGCGCGCGGCGGTCTGCTGGGCGCGTTCTTCCTGGTCCGCCGTCAGCCAGCTGGTGTCCGTCATGGGGTGCCGGCCTCCCTGCGCCGGGTGAACTCCCAGGCGTCGGCGACGATGCCGGCCAGGTCCGTACGGCTGGGGCGCCAGCCGAGCCGGTCGATGGCGGTCCGTGCGGAGGCGACCAGGACGGCGGGGTCGCCGCCGCGGCGGTCCGCGGTGATCTCGGGGACGGGGTGGCCGGTGACCTTGCGGACGGTTTCGATGACCTCGCGGACGGAGAAGCCGTTGCCGTTGCCGAGGTTGCAGATGAGGTGTTCGCCGGGGGCCGCGGCGTCCAGTGCCAGCAGGTGGGCCTCCGCCAGGTCGGCGACGTGGATGTAGTCGCGTACGCAGGTGCCGTCGGGCGTCGGATAGTCGTCTCCGTAGACGGAGATGGCCTCCCGCTTGCCCTGGGCGACCTGGAGGACGAGCGGGATCAGGTGCGATTCGGGGTCGTGGCGCTCGCCGCAGTCCCCGTATGCGCCCGCGACGTTGAAGTAGCGCAGCGAGACGGCGGCCAGGCCGTGCGCGGCACACTCGCCCGCGATCATGTGGTCGACGGCGAGCTTGGAGGCGCCGTACGGGCTGGTGGGCGCGGTGGGCGCGGACTCGGTGATCGGGGTGGTCTCGGGCTCGCCGTACGTCGCGGCGGTGGAGGAGAAGACCAGGGTGCGCACGCCGGCGCCGCGCATCGCGGCGAGCAGGTCCATGGTGCCGCCGACGTTGTTGCGCCAGTACTTCTCGGGGTCCGTGACGGACTCGCCGACCTGGGAGAAGGCGGCGAAGTGCAGCACCGCGTCGTAGGAGGCGTCCAGGTGGCGGGCGGCGTCCTGGACGCGGCCCTCGATGAAGCGGGGGCCGGCCGGGACGCCTTCGCGGTGTCCGGTGGACAGGTCGTCGAGGACCGTGACGGTGTGCCCGGCCTCGACCAGGTGGGCCGCCACGACGCTGCCCACGTATCCCGCACCGCCGGTGACCAGGTACTTGTTGCTCACTCGCTCGCTACCTCTCGCAGTCGCTCGGCCGCAGCCTCCGGCGGCACGTCGTTGATGAACACGTTCATGCCGGATTCGGAACCCGCGAGGAACTTCAGCTTGCCGGAAGTGCGTCGGACGGTGAAAAGCTCCAGATGGAGGGCGAAGTCCCCGCGGTCGGCCGCGTACAGCGGCGCCTGGTGCCAGGCGGAGATGTACGGGGTCGGCGGCTCACCGGGGCCGAAGATCCGGTCGAAGCGCCGCAAGACTTCCAGGTAGACCTGTGGGAACTCTGTGCGCGCGTCGTCGCCGAGGGCGAGCAGGTCGGGGACGCGGCGCTTGGGGTAGAGGTGGACCTCGTACGGCCAGTGGGCGGCGTACGGGACGAAGGCGGTCCAGTGCTCGGCGTCCAGGACGATGCGGCGGCCGTCGGCGCGTTCGTCGGCGAGGACGTCGTCGAAGAGGTTGCGGCCGCCGGTCGCCTCGCGGTGGGCGGCGAGCCGGTCGAGCATCCGCTCGGTGCGCGGGGTGGTGAAGGGGTAGGCGTAGATCTGGCCGTGCGGGTGGCCGAGGGTCACGCCGATCTCCGCGCCGCGGTTCTCGAAGCAGAAGACCTGGCGGACGCCGGGGTGCTGGGAGAGTTCGGCGGTGCGGTCGGTCCACGCCTCCAGGACGAGCGCGGCCTGTTCCTCGGTGAGGTCGGCGAAGGAGGCGTCGTGGTCGGAGGTGAAGCAGACCACCTCGCAGCGCCCGTTGTCGCCGGCCAGCGAGGGGAAACGGTTCTCGAAGACGGCGACGTCGTAATCCGCGGCGGGGATCTCGGTGCCGTGGCCGTCGCGGGAGGGGCACAGCGGGCAGGCGTCGGCCGGCGGGTGGTACGTACGGCCCTGGCGGTGCGAGGCGACGGTGACCGCGTCGCCGAGCAGCCGGTCGTGGCGGATCTCGGAGGCGGTGGAGACCGGGTCCAGGGGGCGGCGGTCGGTGTCGTCGCGCACCACGTCGTCGCGCAGGTCGTAGTAGATGAGCTCCCGGCCGTCGGCGAGCCGGGTCATCGTCTTCTTCACTGGAGCACTCCTCGGGCACACCGTCACACCCACCAAACACAAACACACACAATGAAGCACAACTAAACAACCCCGTCAACGCCGGGGCACGGCGGGACCGACACCCGGAGATTCCCGCGCAAAGCGCCCACTTCAATCACGATCGCACCACGAGAACGAACAAAAGTCTTCAGTTTCTGAAGGACCGCGCGTAGTTTCCTGTGCGTTCATCACGCACAGAGAAGTGAGTGCCCCCATGATCACCTTGGCCGCAGGGCTACGGCTGCCCACCAACGGACTCGATTACGCGATTCTGGCCATCTACTTCGCCGTCGTCCTCGGCATCGGCTTCGCCGCCCGGCGCAGCGTGAAGACCAGCCTGGACTTCTTCCTGTCCGGGCGGTCGCTGCCCGCCTGGGTCACCGGCCTCGCCTTCGTCGCCGCCAACCTCGGCGCCACCGAGATCCTCGGCATGGCCGCCACCGGCGCGCAGTACGGCGTGGCCGTCGTGCACTGGTACTGGATCGGCGCCATCCCCGCCATGGTGTTCCTCGGCCTGGTGATGATGCCCTTCTACTACGGCTCGCGGGTCCGTTCCGTACCGGAGTACCTGCTCCAGCGCTTCGACAAGTCGGCGCACCTGCTCAGCTCGGTGCTGTTCGCCTTCGCCGCGATCCTCATCGCGGGCGTCAACCTCTACGCCCTGTCGATCGTCGTCGAGGCGCTGCTGGGCTGGCCGCAGTGGGTCGCCATCGTCGTCGCCGGCGTGTTCGTCCTCGCGTACATCACCGTGGGCGGCCTGTCCTCGGCGATCTACAACGAGGTCCTGCAGTTCTTCGTCATCCTGGCCGCGCTCATCCCGATCTGCGTCATCGGCCTCAAGCGGGTCGGCGGCTGGGACGGGCTGTCCTCGTCGCTGGAGAAGAGCCACGGGCACAGCTTCCTGACGGCCTGGGACGGCACCGGCATCGGCGAGCCCAACGCGCTCGGCGCCAACTGGCTGACGATCATCCTCGGTCTGGGCTTCGTGCTCTCCTTCGGCTACTGGACCACCAACTTCGCCGAGGTGCAGCGCGCCCTGTCCGCCAAGAACCTCTCCGCCGCGCAGCGCACCCCGCTGATCGCCGCGTACCCGAAGATGTTCATCGCGTTCCTGGTGATGATCCCCGGCCTGGTCGCCGCGGTCGCCATCCCCGGCATCGGCCAGGAGGGCTCCGGCCTGACCTACAACGACGCGATTCCGCTGCTGATGCGGGACCTGCTGCCGAACGGCGTCCTGGGCATCGCGGTCACCGGCCTGCTGGCCGCGTTCATGGCGGGCATGGCCGCCAACGTCTCCTCGTTCAACACCGTCTTCACCTCCGACATCTGGGCGAAGTACGTGCGGCCCGGCCGCGAGGACCGCTACTACCTGCGGTTCGGCCGCCTGGTGACCGCCGTCGGCGTGCTGTGCAGCATCGGTACGGCCTTCCTGGCCGCCAGCTTCAACAACATCATGGGCTACCTCCAGACGCTGTTCTCGTTCTTCAACGTGCCGATGTTCGTGGTGTTCATCATCGGCATGTTCTGGAAGCGGGCGTCCATGAAGTCCGGTGTGTGGGGGCTGGTCGCGGGCACCACCGCCGCGATGGTCAACTACTTCTGGATCTACAAGCAGGGCATCATCGCCATCCCCACCGACCAGGGCGCCAACTTCGTCTCCGCGATCGTCGCCTTCGTCGTCGGCGCCGTGGTGATGGTCGGTGTCACCCTGTTCACCGAGCCCAGGCCCGCGGCGCAACTGGCCGGCCTGGTCTACGGCACCAGGTCCCCCGGCCTGGACGAGCCGCCCGCCAAGGGCGACGACGCCTGGTACCGCAAGCCGGCCCTGCTCGGCTGGGGCGCGATCATCCTCGCCGCCCTCTGCTACGTCCCGTACTCCTTCTGACGCCCGCATCCCAGCCGAAGGAACGCACGCACCATGAGTGACTACCAGCACGAGGTCGAACTCGAACGCAGGTCGGCCACGGCCGCCCGGCTCTTCGACATCCGCCTCATCATCGGCGGCCTGTTCACGCTCTACGGCGTCATCGTCACGATCGCCGGGTTCACCGTCTCCGACGCGGACCTGAAGAAGGCCGAGGACATCAACATCAACCTCTGGACGGGCCTGGGCATGCTGCTGCTCGGCCTGTTCTTCCTGGCCTGGCTCAAGCTCCGCCCGACCGTCCCGCCGACCGCCGAGGAACTGGCGGCCCTCCAGGACGGCACCGACTGAACACGCCCGTCACGGCGGCGGAGCCACCTCGGCCTCCGCCGCCTCGCGTACGCCCGCGCCCCGCGTCGCCGCCCGGTCCAGCAGACCGGTCCGCGCCGCCAGCGCCGCCGCCTCCAGCCGCGACCCGACGCCCAGCTTCATCAGCACCCGCTGCACATGCGTACGGGCGGTACTCGGCGCGATGCCCATGCCCGCCGCGATCAGCCGGGTGTCCTCGCCCTCCGCGACCCGCACCAGCACCTCCACCTCGCGCGGAGTGAGCATCTGCAGCAGCCGGGCGCCCTCGTCATCGGGCTGCGCGGCCGGGTGCAGCAGCTCTTCGAAGGCTTGCTGGAGCAACTGCGGCGCGATCGCCGCCTCGCCCGCGCGCGCCTTCATCATGGCGCGTTCCACGCCCTCGATCCGCTCGTCGTGCCGTACGTATCCCGACGCGCCCGCGGCGAACGCGGCCGCGATGCCGCGCGGGTTGGGCACCGGCCCGAGCACCACCACCGCGACCTGCGGCCGCTCCTTCTTGATCCGTACGACCGGGTCGAAGGCGCCCGGCTCGGCCGGTGACGCCGTGCCCAGCAGGCACACTTCGGGCGCGCGGCTCACCACCAGATCCGCCGCCCCCGCGCTCGGGGCGGCCGCCGCGAGCACCCGGTGCCCACGCAGTTTCAAGGCCGAGGCGAGTGCCTCGGCGAGCAGTCGGTGATCGTCGACCACCATCAGCCGCACGCCCATTGCAGCAACCCCCCAAATTCCCCGGCGAGCCCAGCCCCCCGGCCCCCGCCAGGCCCCTTGCCCCCGGAAGCTACACGCTTGTTCGACATTGCGCGCCCCCTCAGAGGAAGAAGCCTGCCGCAATGCTGAAATCCCGGCCAATCAGGTTGAGTTACACCTGGTTTCTTGGCCGAATGTGACAGGAGAGGCGCCGGAGCCGATCGTTAACGGCCGACTCCGGCAGCGGGCTACGCGTCCTCCGCCAATTCCAGCCAGCGCATTTCCAGCTCCTCCCGCTCCCCCACCAGCTCGCGCAGCTGCGCGTCCAGCCCCGCGACCTTCTCGAAGTCCGTCGCATGCTCCGCGATCTGCGCGTGCAGCGAGGACTCCTTCTCCCCCATCCGGTCCAGCTGCCGCTCGATCTTCTGCAGTTCCTTCTGTGCCGCCCGCGTCACCGCGGCCGGTTTCTGCTTCGGCGCGGCCTCCGCCGGAGCCGGCGCGGGCGCCGCCGCGTCGATCACCTGCTGCCGCCGCTCCAGGTACTCGTCCAGCCCCCGCGGCAGCATCCGCAAGGCCGCGTCCCCCAGCAGCGCGAACACCCGGTCCGTCGTCCGCTCGACGAAGTACCGGTCGTGGCTGATGACCACCAGCGACCCCGCCCAGCCGTCGAGCAGGTCCTCCAGCTGCGTCAGCGTCTCGATGTCGAGGTCGTTGGTCGGCTCGTCCAGGAACAGCACGTTCGGCTCGTCCATCAGCAGCCGCAGAATCTGCAGCCGCCGCCGCTCACCGCCCGACAGGTCACCGACCGGCGTCCACTGCTTCTCCTTGGTGAACCCGAACTTCTCGCACAGCTGCCCCGCGGTCATCTCCCGGCCCTTGCCGAGATCCACCCGCTCGCGCACCCGCTGCACGGCCTCCAGCACCCGCAGCGCCGGATCCAGCTCCGCGACCTCCTGCGACAGATAGGCCAGCTTCACGGTCTTGCCGACCACGATCTTCCCCGCCGCCGGCTGCGCCTCGCCCTCGGTACGCGCCGCCTCGGCCAGCGCGCGCAGCAACGACGTCTTGCCCGCGCCGTTCACACCCACCAGGCCGACCCGGTCCCCCGGACCGAGCTGCCACGTCAGATGCTTGAGCAGCACCTTCGGCCCGGCCTGCACCGTCACGTCGGCCAGCTCGAACACCGTCTTGCCCAGCCGCGAGTTCGCGAACTTCATCAGCTCCGCGGTGTCCCGCGGCGGCGGCACGTCCGCGATCAGCTCGTTGGCGGCCTCGATACGGAACCGCGGCTTGCTGGTCCGCGCCGGAGCTCCCCGCCGCAGCCAGGCCAGCTCCTTGCGCATCAGGTTCTGCCGCTTGGCTTCCTCGGTGGCGGCGATCCGCTCCCGCTCGGCACGGGCGAAGACGTAATCGCTGTACCCGCCCTCGTACTCGTGGACGTCACCACGCTGCACGTCCCACATCCGCGTACACACCTGGTCCAGGAACCACCGGTCGTGCGTCACACACACCAGTGCCGACCGCCGCGCCCGCAGGTGCCCGGCAAGCCACGAGATCCCCTCGACGTCCAGATGGTTGGTCGGCTCGTCGAGAACGATCAGGTCCTGCTCGGCGATCAGCAGCTTCGCCAGCGCGATCCGCCGCCGCTCACCACCGGACAGCGGCCCGATCACGGTGTCCAGCCCCTGCCCGAGCCCCGGCAGGTCCAGCCCGCCGAACAGCCCCGTCAGCACGTCCCGGATCTTGGCGTTGCCCCGCCACTCGTGATCCGCGAGATCGCCGATCACCTCGTGGCGCACGGTGGCGGCCGGGTCCAGCGAATCGTGCTGCGTGAGCACACCGAGCCGCAGCCCGCTGTTGTGCGTCACCCGCCCGTCGTCGGCGCTCTCCAGCTTCGCGAGGATCCGGATCAAGGTCGTCTTGCCGTCGCCGTTACGCCCCACGACGCCGATCCGGTCCCCCTCATTGACACCAAGGGAAACACCGTCGAGCAGTGCACGGGTCCCGTACACCTTGCCCACGGCTTCCAGATTGACGAGGTTGACGGCCACTCTTCACTCCATCGGTCGGGGTCCTCCTGACAGCCTAGTCCGGCCCGCGATCCCTTCCTCCCGGGTGCTCCGGGCGCGGGAGTGAGCGCCGCCCTCCGAGGCGCGTCCTAGACGGCCGTCGCCCCCGGCACCGGCCCCGCCGCCACCCGGGCGGCCCGGCACGTCCCGGACGCCAGCAGCGCCTCCGCCACGGACGCCGCCGTATCGGCGTCCTTCGCGAGGAAGGCCGTCGTGGGCCCCGATCCGGAGACCAGGGCGGCCAGGGCCCCGGCGGCGGTACCCGCCGCGAGAGTAGCGGCCAGCGACGGCCGCAAAGACAGCGCCGCGGGCTGGAGGTCATTGGCCAGGACCGCGGCCAGCGCCACCGCGTCCCCGGTACGCAACGCGTCGAGCAGCCCCCGCGACGCCTCGGGCTCCGGAACGGCCAGGCCCTCGTTCAGCCGGTCGAACTCCGCGTACACGGCCGGTGTGGACAGTCCGCCGTCGGCCACCGCGAACACCCAGTGGAACGTGCCGCCCACCTCCAGCGGCGTCAGCAGTTCCCCGCGCCCGCGTCCCAGCGCCGCCCCGCCCACCAGCGAGAACGGCACGTCGCTGCCCAGCTCGGCGCAGATCGCGAGCAGCTCGTCGCGCGTGGCGCCCGTACCCCACAGCGCGTCGCACGCGACCAGCGCACCGGCCGCGTCGGCGCTGCCGCCGGCCATGCCGCCCGCGACGGGGATGTCCTTGGCGATGTGCAGGTGTACGTCGGGCGCGATGCCGTGCCGGGCCGCGAGCAGCTCCGCGGCGCGGGCGGCCAGGTTCGTACGGTCGAGGGGTACCCGGTCGACGTCCGGCCCGGCGGCGGTGACCCGCAGCGACTCGGCAGGGGCCGCCGTGACCTCGTCGTACAGCCCGACGGCCAGGAAGACGTTGGCCAGGTCGTGAAACCCGTCCGGCCGCGCGCCGCCGACGGCGAGCCGGACGTTGACCTTGGCGGGTACGCGGACGGTGACGGAGGCGGTCACGCGGCACTCCCCTCGCGCGCGGGCTTGTGCTCGGCGATACGGGCGAACTCCTCCACCGTCAGTGCCTCACCCCGCGCCTGCGGCGACACCCCCGCCGCCACCAGCGCCGTCTCGGCCGCGGCAGCCGACCCGGCCCACCCGGCCAGCGCCGCCCGCAGCGTCTTGCGGCGCTGCGCGAACGCCGCGTCCACGACGGCGAAGACGTCCTCGCGGCTCGCGGTGGTCTCGACCGGCTTCTCGCGGCGGACGAGCGAGACGAGGCCGGAGTCGACGTTGGGCGCGGGCCAGAACACGTTGCGCCCGATCGCGCCGGCCCGCTTGACCTCGGCGTACCAGTTGGCCTTGACCGACGGCACGCCGTACACCCTGTTGCCGGGCCGGGCCGCGAGCCGGTCGGCGACCTCGGCCTGGACCATGACCAGGGTGCGGTCGATGGTCGGGAACGTGGCGAGCATGTGGAGCAGCACCGGCACCGCGACGTTGTACGGCAGGTTGGCGACCAGCGCGGTGGGGGCGGGCCCGGGCAGCTCCCGGATCAGCATCGCGTCGCTGTGCACGAGCGCGAAGCGGTCGGCGCGCGCGGGCATCCGGGTCTCGACCGTGGCGGGCAGCGCGGCGGCCAGCACGTCGTCGATCTCAACGGCGGTGACCCGGTCGGCGGCCTCCAGCAGCGCCAGGGTCAGCGAGCCGAGTCCGGGACCGACCTCGACGACGACGTCGTCCGGCCGGACCTCGGCGGTGCGCACGATGCGCCGCACGGTGTTGGCGTCGATGACGAAGTTCTGGCCGCGCTGCTTGGTGGGGCGTACGCCCAGCGCGGCGGCCAGTTCGCGGATGTCGGCGGCGCCCAGGAGGGGGCCGGGCTCGTCGGTGGGGCTGCTGTTGCTCACCCGTGCAGCTTACGGCGCGCGGGCCCGGGGTCGGCGACGGCGCCCGCCGCACCCCGGGCCGTCCCGGCCGCTCAGCCGTGCAGCTTGCGCCCGCACACCGGCCAGGGGCTCGCTCCCCGGCTGATGTAGAGCTTCTTGGCGCGGTACGTCTGCTCCCTGGCCGGTGCGTCCTGCGGCCGTCCGTTGCCGCCGAGGCCGCGCCAGGTGCCGGAGTCGAACTGGTAGAGGCCGCCGTAGGTGCCGGACGCGTCCACCGCGTCGGCGCGCCCGCCCGCCTCGCACTGGGCCAGCGCGCCCCAGTTCAGGTGGTCGGCGCCGTCGACGCGCATCGGCATCGGTTTGGTGCCGACGTGCACGATCCGGTCGCGCGGCTCGCGGACGACCTCCGAGCCGACCTTCTTGGGCCGCTGCTGGACGCCGTTGACCGTGCGCACCTCGTAGGTCAGGCGGCGGACGCCGGGCTGTCCCTGGCGGACCACCGTCTCGGTGCCCTTGAAGATCGTCGGGTCGGCCTGTTTGACGGTCTCGAACGGGATGGTCTCCTCGCGGACCTTCTCGGCGCCGGTGATCCGCAGGACCGAGACGGTCTGCCCGTCGCGCGGGAAGGACTCCGGCGCCACCGAGGTGGTGTCCTCGCCGCGCAGCACGATGCCCGCCTGGTCGAGGGCCTCGCTGACGGTGGCGGCGTTGGTGCGGACGGTGTGTTCGCGGCCGTCGGCGACGAAGGTGACGCTGCGTTCGGTGCGGACGTCGAGGTCGAGGCCGTTGCGGCCGATGCGCTGGGCGGGGTGGGCGGACAGATAGGCGCCCTCGGCGCGGACGTCGAGCTGGCGCAGCGCGCCGCCGACGGTCTCGGCGGTCGTCCAGACCTGGCGGTGTTCGCCGTCGAGGGTGAGGCGGACCGGCCGCCCGTAGCGGACGGTGATCTCGTCGCCGCTGGTCAGCGCGGCGTCGGCGGCGGGCTGGACGAGGTCGTGCGCGCCGACCTCGACGTCTTCGTCGGCGAGCAGGTCGCCGACGTCGGCGGCGAAGGTGTGCAGGGTGCGGGGTTCGCCGTCGACGTCGATACGGACGGCCTTGTCGTGGGCGATGAACGCGGAGGTGCCGCCGGCGAGGAAGGCCACCACGAGGGCCTGCGGGAGGAGGCGGCGGCGGGTTTCGGTGCCCTCGGTGCCGCGGCGGTCCACGGCGTTGAGGCGGCCGGTCATGCCGCGGCGGTGGGCGGTGCCGCGGGCGGCGCGGCGGGCTGCGGCCCGTCCCGGCTGGGGCAGGGATTCCCCTGGCCGGAGGCTGGTGGAGGGTACGTCGGCGAGGTCGTCGCGCAGCGGCACCAGCGGTCCCTGGTGCGGTACGCGCCCCGGCGCCGCGGGTGCCTGGGGGGCCGTACCGGGCGCTTCCCACGCCTCGCTGCCACCGGAGCCGGCGGGTCCGCCCGCGTACCCGTCCGGAGCGTCCTGCGCCTGCTGCTGCGGCGACACCGGGTACCCCTGAGCCGGCCCGAACCCGGCACGGCTGTCCCGCACCGCCTCCCGCGCCGGTTCGTAACGTTCGCGACGGTCGACGGTGCCGTACGGCGAGTACGTCTCGTACACGTCGTACGGCCCGTACTCGCCATACGCGCTGTACGCCCCGTACTCCGTGTTCCCTCCGTACCCCCCATGGCCCCCGTACGCCCCCTGCCCCCCGTACTCCCCGTACGAGGCATACCTCCCGTACGGATCGGGGGTCTCGACGGCTGCGTCACGCGGCGGCTCGGTGGTCGGTCCGTAGCCGCCGTGCGCGACATGGTGGCTGCCCTGCGAATGAGTCACGACGCTCCACGTGCCACGGGTCCGGGTTGTGGGGCCGGAATGTAGCGGAGTGACGGTGACTCTCCAAAGCGGACCCGCTACACAGTGTCGTCGCGCTATTGTGCCGCGCCCACGTCCGGGGGTCCCTCAGTAGCCGAAGGCGCGCGCCGTATTCGCGGCAATGGCGGTGGCCAGCGCGTCCTCCGTCATCCCCTTGACCGCGGCCATGGCCCGCAGCGTGACCGGAATGAGATACGGAGCGTTAGGCCGTCCGCGGTACGGGGCGGGGGTGAGGAAGGGGGCGTCGGTCTCGACGAGCACCAGTTCGGGCGGTGCGACGGCGAGCGCGTCGCGCAGCGGCTGGGCGTTCTTGAAGGTGACGTTGCCCGCGAAGGACATGAAGTAGCCGGCCTCGGCGCAGGTCTTGGCCATCTCCGCGTCGCCCGAGTAGCAGTGGAAGACGACGGTGTCCGGCGCGCCCTCTTCGCGCAGGATCCGCAACACGTCGTCGTGGGCCTCGCGGTCGTGGATGACCAGGGCCTTGCCGTGCCGCTTGGCGATCTCGATGTGGGCGCGGAAGGAGCGCTGCTGGGCGGCCATGCCGTCGGGGCCGGTGCGGAAGTGGTCCAGGCCGGTCTCGCCGACGCCGCGTACGTGCGGCAGGGCCGCCAGCGCGTCGATCTCGGCGAGCGCGGCGTCGAGGGCGGCGTCTCCGCCCGCTTCCCTTGCACCCTGCCTCGACCAGCCGTCAGGGTCCCCCAGCACGATCCGCGGCGCTTCGTTCGGATGCAGTGCGACCGTCGCGTGCACCGCCTCGTGCGCGGCGGCCGTCTCGGCGGCCCAGCGTGAGCCGTTCACGTCGCAGCCGACCTGGACGACGGTGGTCACGCCCACGGAGGCGGCCTTGGCCAGGGCCTCCGTGACCGTGCCGGTGGGGGCACCTCCCAGCGGTAGCTGGGGGAGCATGTCCAGATGCGTGTGCGAGTCCGCCACCGCCACCCGAAGCGGTTCGGGCAGTGGCGGCGGCGCGTCCTTGGTGCTCTTGCTCATGGCCGCGATCCTACGAAAGCCCGCCGGCGGTCACCGGCCGGGACCGCGGCCCCGCCGGCTCACCTGCGGTGCTGGAAGGGGTGCAGCAGGTCGGCGAGGTGCCAGTGGTGGCGTTCGCGGCGGCCGTCCGCCGAGGCGCCGCCGTCGTCGGGGCTCTCGCTCTGCTGCGGGACGGTTCCCGCGCCCGCGCCCGCGTTGCCTTCGGCGGCGCCCGCCGAGGGCTGCTCGTACAGGCTGGCGATCGCTTTGGAGACCATGGAGACCTGTCCGGCCCGCATGATGCGTACGACGTGCGCGCCGCAGTTCAGGCAGGTGGGCCGGGTCAGGGGGGAAGGCACACGCTCGCCGTCCGCGTAGTACACACAGTGCGCGCGCCCGTCCGCGTCGACGTGGTGCGTTATCTCGTACGACTGCTCCCAGCCGTGGCCGCACCTCATGCACGCGAAGGCGTAGGCCTCGTGTGCCGGGGGGTCGGCCCGGGGGGTGGGGTGGGCGCCGGTGGCGATACCCGGCGTACGCGCGATGTCACTCATAGCCGCTCCTCTTGCCCGCTGGACAAGGTCTCCGGGGACGAACGTCCCACCTCCAGTGGACGCCTTCCCCGGCGGTGGCGCAGCAGGGCCTTCTACCTGTTGGCGCAGATTTGGCGGGGTGTAGAGAATCGGCCCCGCTGCGCGGCCCACGTTTTACCTTCCAGGCTAGTCATTTACCTTCCGCGGGTCCCGTTCGTGCCGCATTCTTTGCCGCCACGACGGCATCGAACACCTCGCGCTTGGGAAGGCCGGTCTCTGCGGCGACGGCGGCGATGGCCTCCTTGCGGCGCTCCCCCGCCTCTTCCCTGACCTGTACGCGGCGCACGAGTTCGTCGGGGCCGAGGTCCTGCGGGCCGGTCTCGGGAGCGCCCTCGACGACGATGGTGATCTCGCCGCGTACGCCGTCCGCCGCCCAGGCGGCCAGTTCCTCCAGCGGTCCGCGGCGTACCTCCTCGTACGTCTTGGTCAGCTCGCGGCAGACCGCGGCGCGGCGGTCGGCGCCGAGGATCTCGGCCATGGCGGCGAGGGTGTCGTCGAGGCGGTGCGGGGCTTCGAAGTAGACGAGGGTGCGCCGTTCACCGGCCACCTCGCGCAGCCGGGAGCGGCGTTCGCCGGGCTTGCGGGGCAGGAAGCCCTCGAAGCAGAACCGGTCCACGGGCAGGCCGGAGACGGCAAGCGCGGTGAGTACGGCGCTGGGGCCCGGTACGGCGGTGACTTTGATGCCGCGTTCGACGGCGGCGGCGACCAGCCGGTAGCCGGGGTCGGAGACCGAGGGCATGCCGGCGTCGGTGACGAGCAGGACGCGGGCGCCCGCTTCGAGGGCGTCGGCCAGTTCGGGGGTGCGGGCCGCCTCGTTGCCCTCGAAGTACGACACGACGCGGCCGGTCGTGTGCACGCCGAGCGCCTGGGTCAGGCGGCGCAGCCGCCGGGTGTCCTCGGCGGCGATCACCTCGGCCGCCGCCAGTTCGGCGGCGAGCCGCGGGGGCGCGTCCGCGACGTCGCCGATGGGCGTCCCTGCAAGTACCAGCGTTCCAGTCACGTCCCCATCCTCCCAGCCGTACGGCGTGGCGCGTTCCGGCGGCGGCTCCGCACGCGCGGTACGGACCGTTCCGGCGGCGCCGCCCGGCCCGGACCACGGGCCCCGTACGCCCCGCCGGTACCGGGTGCCGGAACCCGGCCGCGCGGCCCCCGCGTCCCGCACAGACCGCTTCCCTACGATGGGCCGGTGACGAGTGACACCGCGACAGACGCCGACCGCGCCGAGGAACCGGCCGGGCAGCCCCGCCGGTGGCAGCGCAGGCTGCGCCGGTTCGGCTACGCCGGGCAGCCGCAGGCCGACGCCCGTGAGCGGCTGGTGCCGGCCTTCCCCGAGCCGGGGACGCGGGGCTGGTCGGTGCTGGGCCTGGGCCCGGCCGCCGCCGCCCGGCTGGCGCGCTGGTCGGGCTGGGGCGGTCCGCTGCTGGTGGCGCTCTTCGCCGGACTGCTGCGCTTCTGGAACCTGGGCAGCCCGGCGAAGGTGATATTCGACGAGACGTACTACCCCAAGGACGCCTGGTCGCTGCTGCAGTACGGCTACGAGGGCACCTGGGCGAAGGACGCCAACGACGCGCTGGTGGCGAACCCGCCGGAGATCCTGCTCTCGCCCGAACACTCTTATGTCGTCCACCCGCCGCTGGGCAAGTGGATGATCGCACTGGGTGAATGGGCGTTCGGGATGACCCCCTTCGGCTGGCGCTTCGTGGTCGCGCTGCTCGGCACCCTGTCGGTGCTGATGATCTGCCGGATCGGCCGCCGGCTGATGCGTTCCACGGCGCTGGGCTGCCTGGCGGGCGTCCTGCTGGCGGTGGACGGCCTGCACTTCGTGATGAGCCGTACCGCGTTGCTGGACCTCATCGTCATGTTCTGGGTGGTGGCGGCGTTCGGCTGCCTGCTGGCGGACCGGGACCGCACCCGGGCGCGGCTGGCGGCGGCGCTGCCGGTCGGTACGGACGGGCTGGCGCGGCCGGACGAGAAGGTGGGCGACCGGCTGCGGCTGGGGTGGCGGCCGTGGCGGCTGGCGGCCGGTGTGTGCCTGGGCCTGTCCGCGGCGAGCAAGTGGAACGGCCTGTACTACCTGGCGGCGTTCGCCGTGCTGTCGGTGCTGTGGGACGTGGCCGCGCGGCGCACGGCCGGCGCCCGGCATCCCGTCCGCGCGGCGCTGCGCCGGGACGTGCTGCCCGCCTTCGTCTCGACCGTCATGCTGGGCCTGGCCGCGTACCTGGTGACGTGGACCGGCTGGCTGGTCACCAAGGGCGGCTACAACCGCGACTGGGCCACCGCCACCCCGGAGGGGCGGGCGGGCGGCTGGCAGTGGCTGCCGGACTGGCTGCGCAGCCTGTGGCACTACGAGACGGAGGTCTACGACTTCCACAAGGGTCTGTCCACACCGCACACCTACCAGTCCAACCCCTGGAGCTGGCTGGTGCAGGGCCGCCCCGTCTCGTACTTCTACGAGGACCCCAAGATGGGGCACGACGGCTGTACGGCGGCCGAGGGCTGTGCGCGGGAAGTGCTCGCGCTGGGCACTCCCCTGCTGTGGTGGGCGGGCTGTTTCGCGCTCCTGTACGTGCTCTACCGCTGGCTGTTCAAGCGGGACTGGCGGGCGGGCGCCATCGCCTGCGGCATCGCCGCGGGATATCTGCCGTGGTTCCTGTACCAGGACCGGACGATCTTCCTGTTCTACGCGGTGGTGTTCGTGCCGTTCGTGTGCCTGGCCCTGGCCATGATGGTCGGCGCGATCCTCGGCCCACCGGGGTCGAGCGAACGGCGGCGCGCGGTCGGCGCGGTCGGCGCCGGGGTGCTCGTCCTGCTCATCATCTGGAACTTCATCTACTTCTACCCGCTGTACACGGGCCAGCCGATCCCCAAGAGCGCCTGGCACAACCGGATGTGGTTCGACACGTGGGTCTGACGGCCGGCCGGGCCCGGGCGCTCGGGCCCACATGACGGGCAGCCACGGACGCGGGTCCCGGCCTGCTTCCGTGGCTGCCCCTCGGTGTCAGTACCGGCGCAGGTGTACCTCCTTGCCGTAGCGGCGGCCGAGCCAGATCCGGTGTTCGGTTCCCGTGCCGATCAGGACCAGGTTGTCGAAGCGGGCGGGCAACCGGAGGGCACAGTTCCGCCCCGTCGTCCACCGGCGCACAACGCCCTCCGATTCAGCCCCGGCCGGAGTCCAACGCGCCGGCCGGGGCACTCATCCCCATGGAGCGGGGTGCCGTCCACCGTCACCCGGGCCCGGGACGCGACACGGCCGGGCCCCGTACGCCGAAAGCGCCGTCCGCGCAGGGGCGGCGGCCATACTTGGCCGGCATCGAACGATGCCGGCCAATGCCGATCGCTGCCCTGTGGCTCGAAGGGGCAGGGAGGGACCGCAGTTGAGCACACCGAAGATCGTCTACGTCATTGAGCACAACAAGCCGGAACAGGTCGAGGACCACGGCGCGCTGCGTACCGTCGCGCCCGCCTGCAAGGAGCTGGCCCTCGCGGCGTTCCTCGACATCGACCAGGCCAGGGAGGAGGCCGAGGTCTGGGCGGAGCGGCAGCACTACCCGGGGCTGACCTGGCAGGAGAGCAGCAACCCGCTGCTCGGCAACGCGACCGGTCTGCAGGCCAAGACCGAGATCGACGGGCAGAAGACCACCGTTTTCCGGATCACCGCGGTGGAAGTGGTCGCCCCGCAGCGCTGGCAGCGCCGTCCGGCGCAGCAGCAGCAGCCGGACGCCTGAGCACCACCGGCGTCGCACGCGTCACAGGGCCGAGACTCACCCCGGCACCCCGTGTCCCATAGAGTGCGCTGCACGTTCTTGTGTGCGTGCTGAAGAACGAGGATTCGGGAGGGGATCGGCGACATGCGCCGTGAGGTGAGGTACGGGCTGATCGGCGGGGCGGTGGCCCTGGTCCTGGGTGGCGTCGGCGGCTACACGCTGCTCGGCGGGTCCGGTGACGACGATCAGGCCCAGGAGGTCCGTGCGGCCCGGGACGGCAAGCCCGGCGGCGGTGCGCCCGAGGTGAAGACCGGTCCGCTGTCCGCCGAGGAAGTGACCGGCACCGCGGGGAAGTTCCTCGACGCGTGGAAGGCCGGCACCGCCGACCGGGCGGCCGCCCTCACGGACGACGCGAAGGCGGCCGCCGCCGGTCTGGCCGCGTACCCGAAGCAGACCCACTTCACGGACCTGAAGATCACCCCGGGCAAGGTCACCGGCGACAAGGTCGCCTACACGGTCGCCGCCCAGATCTCGTACAAGAACCTGAAGGCACCGTTCTCCTACGGCACCTCACTGACCGTCAAGCGGGACAAGGAGACCGGCGAGCCGCGTGTCGCCTGGGCGCCGACCCTCCTGCACCCGCAGCTGGGCAAGGGCGACGTGCTGCGGACCGGCGAGTCCGAGGCGCCGCCCATCAAGGCCGTGGACCGCAACGGCGCCGAGCTGACCAAGGAGGCGCACCCGGCGCTGGCCGGGGTGCTGGACAGCCTGCGGGACAAGTACGGCAAGAAGACGGACGGCAAGCCCGGTGTGGAGCTGTCCATCCACCGGGCCGTCGGCGACAAGGCGACCCAGAAGCCCGACGAGACGCTGAAGGTGCTCTCCAAGGGCACGCCGGGCACGCTGAAGACCACCCTGGACGCCAAGGTGCAGGAGGCGGCGGAGAAGGCGGTCAAGGGCAAGCCGAAGGCGTCCGCGGTCGCCCTCAAGCCGAGCACCGGTGAGATCCTGGCCATCGCCAACTCCCCGGAGAAAGGCTTCAACACGGCCACCCAGGGTTCGATGGCGCCCGGCTCGACGATGAAGGTCGTGACGGCGTCGATGCTCATCGACAAGGGGCTCACCGCGCCGGACAAGCCGCACCCGTGCGAGAAGTTCGTGACGGTCGGCGGCTGGAAGTTCCAGAACCTGAACAAGACCGAGATCAAGAACGGTACGTTCGCGCAGAGTTTCGCCGCGTCCTGCAACAACGCGTTCATCTCGATGGCCCCCAAGCTGTCGAACGACGACCTGACGCAGCAGGCCCGTGACGTCTTCGGCATCGGCCTGAACTGGCAGACGGGCATCCCGACCTTCGACGGCGCGGTGCCGGTGCAGAGCGACGCGCAGATGGCCGCCTCGCTGATCGGGCAGGGCGGCGTGCGGATGAACCCGCTGACCGTCGCCTCGATCGCGGCGACCGTGCAGAACGGCGGCTTCCACCAGCCGTACGTCGTCGCGCCCTCGCTCGACGGCCGGGCCCTGGCCAAGGCGCCGCGCGCGATGAAGCCGGACACCGCGTCCGCGGTGAAGTCGCTGATGAAGCTGACCGCCACGTCCGGTACGGCGGCGGAGGCGATGTCCGGGCTCAGCGGTGACATCGGCGCGAAGACCGGTTCGGCGGAGGTCGACGGGCAGGAGAAGCCGAACGCCTGGTTCACCGCCTACCGCGGGGACATCGCGGCGGCGGCCGTCGTCCCGGCCAGCGGCCACGGCGGCTCGAACGCGGGCCCGGTCGTCCGCTCGATCCTGTCGGCGGGCTGAGGCCCGCCCGCCGCGGCGGTCGCGGAGTGATCTCGCACACCCCGCCCGTCCACCATCGCATGGCCCGTACAGCTACAGCTAGCGTGCGGGCCATGCGCCCTTTCCCGTACGGTCATGAAGCCACTCGCCCACCGGCCCCCGCCGCCGGGTCCCCGGCGGCCCCGTACGCCCGGGGCCGCGCGGCCCGCGTGCGCGGACTGGCCGCATGAGCCCCCTGGTCGTCGCCGCGGTCCTGGTCGCCGCCGTCACGCACGCCGGCTGGAACGCGATCGCGCACCACATCAAGGACCAGCTGATCGCCTTCACGCTGGTCGGCGGCGGTGGCGCGGTGTGCGGCGCGGTGCTGGCCTGCTGCACGCCGCTGCCCGCGGCCGGCGCCTGGCTCCCGCTCGCCGGGTCCGCCGTGCTGCACATCGTCTACCAGGTGCTGCTGATGCAGTCCTTCCGGCTGGGCGAGTTCGGGCAGATGTACCCCATCGCGCGGGGCACCGCGCCGCTCGTCGTCACGGTCCTGGCCGCCGTCTTCGTCGGCGAACTGCCCGACGCCCGGGCCCTGGCCGGAGTCGCGCTCGCCTCGGCGGGCCTGGTGGGCGTGGCGCTGTGGGGCATCCGCGGCTCCGGTACGAAGCCGCACTGGCCCGCCATCGCCGCCGCGCTCGCCACCGGGCTGGCCATCGCCTCGTACACGACGGTGGACGGCGTCGGTGTCCGCGCCTCCGGCACCCCGCTCGGTTACATCGCCTGGCTGATGATCCTCGAAGGCCTGGCGATCCCCGCGTACGCGCTGGCCACCCGGCGCCGCGCGCTCCTCACCCAGCTCCGCCCGGTGGCGCTGCGCGGCGCGGCCGGCGGCGTGCTGTCCGTCTTCGCCTACGGCCTGGTGCTGTGGGCCCAGACGCGCGCCCACCTGGCGCCGATCGCCGCGCTGCGCGAATCATCGATCATCGTGGGCGCGGCCATCGGCACACTGTTCTTCAAGGAACGTTTCGGCGCCCCTCGGCTCGCGGCGGCGGGCCTGATGGTCGCGGGGATCGCGCTGATGCTGCACTAGGGCGCTTGCGGTTCGCCGTTCAGCGCCCGGCTCAGGGACAGGTTGGCGATCAGGATGCCGCCGTCCACCGGGAGGGTGACGCCGGTGATCCAGGCGGCGTCCGTGGAGGCGAGGAAGGCCACGGCCGCGGCGATGTCGTCGGGGCGGCCGACGCGGCCCAGGGGGTACTCGGACGCGGCGCGTTCCAGCGCTTCGGGGCGGTCTCCCCAGTTGGGGGTGTCGACCGTGCCCGGCGCGACGAGGTTGACCCGTACGCCCCGCCGGGCCGCCTCGCCCGCGAGCGTGCGGGTGAGGGAGGCCAGGCCCGCCTTGGCGGCGCTGTACGCGTGGTTGCCGAAGTCCTGCTCGCCGTTGACCGAGCCGACGCTGACGATCGCGCCGCGACCGCCGGCGGCGGCCAGGTGGGGCAGGGCGGCGCGGGCGCAGCGGAACGCGCCGTTGAGGGTGATGTCCAGGTCACCGGTCCAGTCGTCGTCCCGGTGGTCCTCGAAGCGCGGCGGGTCGGGCCGGCACCGGAAGGCGTTGTTGACGAGCACGTCGAGCCCGCCGAAGCGCCGTACGGCGTGCGTGACGGCCGCTTCCACGGCGGTACGGTCCGCGACATCGCAGGCGAGCGCCCCGGCGGTGCCGCCGCTGCCGCGTACGGGCGCGCTCTCGCGGATACGGGCGGCCGCCTTCTCGGCCCGGCCGCCGTCCAGGTCGGTGACCAGCACCCGCGCGCCCTCGGTGGCGAGCCGCCGCGCGGTGGCCTCGCCGATGCCCCGGCCGGCGCCGGTGATCAGTACGCTGTAGCCGTCGAATCGCCGCATGCGCCCACCTTGGCGCATATGCCCCGGCGGCAACAGACCGCGGGCGGCGCCCGGTCAGTACCGTTTCGGCGCCGGCTTCGGCTTCTCCCCGCGTACGGACGGCTGGTCCGCGTTGACCTCCTCGGCGCTGCGGTCCCGCTCGCCGTTCAGCGGCTTCGGCTTGTCCTGGTCGGGCCCGGCCTCCCGGGGGTCCGTCAGCTTGCGCTCGTCGCCCATGTCGGCTCCTTGGGGTGTGGAGTGGCTGATCAGGGCGTACGGGTGCCCCGGGAGCCTCGTACGACACGTGCGCCCCGCGCTCAGTCCTCCAGCGCCGCCCGCAGCGCCCGTACGAGCGCCTGGGCCCGCGGGTCGGCCGTCACGTTCTGCTGCATCCCGTTGGTGACGTAGCCGAGAGCCGTGCCGGACTCGGGATCGGCGAAGGCCAGGCAGCCGCCGCGGCCCGGGTGGCCGAAGGAGCCGGGGGCCAGGAGGGGCGAGGCGGGGCCGTGCAGCATGTAGCCGAGGCCGAAGCGGGTGTTGACGACGAGGGTACGGTCGGGGCCCGCGGACTCCTCGGTGCGGGCCAGGGTGAGCGTGGCGGGCGCGAAGAGGCGGGGGTGGCCGTCGACGGGGCCGATGAGCGCCGCGTAGCAGCGGGCCAGGGCACGGGCGGTGGCGATGCCGTTGGAGGCGGGGAGTTCGGCGGCCCGGTAGGTGTCGGCGTTCTCGTCGGGGGCCGGGGTGATGGCGCCGAAGGCGCGCCGGGTGAGGGAGGCGGGGTCGCCGTACGCGTCGGAGACGTTGCGCTTGGGGCGTACGCGCAGTCCGGCGGCGGCGGGCGGGGCCGGTGCTTCGACGTCGGCCAGGCGGCCGGTGCGGGCGAGCGCGTCGGCGGGTGCGCCGACCCACAGTTCCAGCCCGAGGGGCCCGGATATCTCGTCGGCGATCCAGGTGCCGATGGTGCGGCCGGTGATCCGCCGTACCAGTTCGGCCAGCAGCCAGCTGTAGGTCTGGGCGTGGTAGCCGTGCTCGGCACCGGGTGTCCAGGCGGGGGCCTGGGCGGCGAGGGCGGCGGGGCCGCTGACGCCGTCGACGGCCTCTTCGGGGGTGAGCGGGGTGTCCAGGACGGGCAGTCCGGCGCGGTGCGAGAGCAGGTGGCGGACCAGGACGCGTTCCTTGCCGGCGGCCTTGAACTCGGGCCAGTAGGTGCCGACGGGGGCGTCCAGGTCGAGCAGTCCGCGCTGGTGCAGCAGGAGCGGGACGATGGCGGCGACGCCCTTGGTGGCGGAGCGGATGACCTGGGCGGTGTCCGCCTCCCAGGGGGCGGCGTCGTCCGGCGTACCCTCGGCGGGGCCGTCGGCGTCCCGGCTGCCGCCCCACAGGTCGACGATCTTGCGCCCGTGCCGGTAGACGGCGACAGCCGCGCCGCGCTCGCCGCGCTGCGCGAAGTTGGCCGCAAAGGCGTCCCGGACCGGCTCGAAGCCGTCCGCGACCGTGCCCTGGACGTCCACCACTGTTTCCCGCTTCCCACTCATCCGTCGCGTTTGTGACCTATCAATGGTGCAACGCGCGGATCAGTGCTGGTGACCAGGGGCGGTGCCGGACGCGGTGTGCGGGGGTGCCGTCAGGGCGTGGGGATCGTCACAGAGCGCGGATCGAAACCGAAGGGCAGTTCGAGTCGGTGCGCGGTCATCAGTTCCGTGTCGCCCAGCAGGTCCTGGGTGGGGCCGTCGGCGGTGATGACGCCCCCGGACAGCACGACGGACCGCGGGCACAGTTCGAGCGCGTACGGCAGGTCGTGGGTGACCATCAGCACCGTCACGTCCAACGCCCGCAGGATGTCGGCGAGTTCGCGGCGGGAGGCGGGGTCGAGGTTGGAGGACGGCTCGTCCAGTACGAGGATCTCGGGGCGCATCGCGAGGACGGTGGCGACCGCGACGCGGCGGCGCTGCCCGAAGGAGAGGTGGTGCGGCGGGCGGTCGGCGTACTCCGCCATGCCGACGCGGCCGAGGGCCTCGGTGACCCGGGCCGCCAGTCCGGCGCCGCGCAGCCCGGCCGCGGCGGGCCCGAAGGCGACGTCCTCGCGGACGGTGGGCATGAACAGCTGGTCGTCGGGGTCCTGGAAGACGATGCCGACGCGGCGGCGGATCTCGGCGAGGTGGCGCCGGGTGACGGGCAGCCCGGCGACCGTGACGGTGCCGGCGCCGGGCGTGAGGATGCCGTTCAGGTGCAGGACGAGGGTGGTCTTGCCGGCGCCGTTGGGGCCGAGCAGCGCGACCCGCTCGCCGCGGGCGACGGTCAGGTCGACGCCGTAGAGGGCCTGGTGTCCGTCGGGGTAGGCGTAGGCGAGCCCGGCGACCTCCAGGGAGGGTGCGGAGGCTCCCCGGGGCGGTACGGGTGCGGTGGTGACGGGTGGGGTCACGGGGTCGTTCACAGAGTCCATCCCAGCAGGCATACGGCGAGGGCGGCGGCGGGCAGGGCGGCGGCGCGGACCCACTGGGCGCCGGTGGCCGCGGCGGCGTCCGGTGCCGGCAGGGTGCCGGTGTAGCCGCGGCTGACCATGGCGAGGTGGACGCGTTCGCCGCGCTCGTAGGAGCGGATGAACAGGGCGCCCGCGGACTTGGCGAGGACGCCCCAGTGGCGTGGCCCGCGCGCCTGGAAGCCGCGGGAGAGGCGGGCGACGCGCATCCGCCGCAGCTCGTCGGCGATGACGTCGCCGTAGCGGATCATGAAGGAGGCGATCTGGACGAGCAGCGGCGGCATCCGCAGCCGTTGCAGGCCGAGCAGCAGGCCGCGCAGGTCGGTGGTGGCGGCGAGCAGGACGGAGGCGGCGACGCCCAGGGTGCCCTTGGCGAGGATGTTCCAGGCGCCCCAGAGACCGGGCTCGCTCAGTGCCGTCCCCAGGATGCGGACGCGCGGCCCGGTGGCGACGAACGGCATCAGGACGGCGAAGGCCACGAACGGCACCTCGATGAGCAGCCGCTTGAGCAGGAAGGCGGCGGGCACCCGGGCCGCCGCCGCGACCGCGGCGAGCAGCAGCGCGTACAGGGCGAACGTCCAGACGGCGGTGCGCGGGGTGGCGACGACGGCCAGGACGAAGCAGAGCACCGCCGCGATCTTGCAGTGCGGTGGCAGGGCGTGCACCGGCGAGTGCCCGTGCCGGTAGAGCTTGTGGGCGTGCCCGGAGCCCATGTCAGGCCGATTCCGGGGTGTGCCGCGGGGGCGCCGGGGTGTCCCCGGCGGCCGTGTCGGCCCCGGCCGCGGCAGCGGCGTCCGTCCCGGTGGCGTCCCGGGCCGCGCCGCGGCGGCGCCGTACGACGACGAAGACGCCGGTGCCGGCGGCGAGCGTCGCGCCCACGCCGATCACCCCGGCGAGCCCGCCGGAGGCCCGGGGATTCGCGATGTCCTTGACGCTGTAGTCGGCCAGCGGCGAGTCCTTCGCGGCGTGCTCATCGGCCTTGGCGTCGATGCCCTGGTCCTGGGCGACCTTCTCCAGGCCGTCCGGGCTGGTGGAGGCGTAGTAACTGACGCCGCCCGCGCAGACGAGCGCGACGGCGACGCCGGCCAGCCATACACGGCGGGTGGAGCGCCGGGCGCCGGGCCCGGCCGCCTCCGCCGGTCCCGGCTCCCGCTCCCCCGCTTCCGCCGCGGGTCCGGCCAAGGGGGAAGTCCGCAGCTGGAGCGGCTTGGCCAGCCCGCGCGCCCCGTACACGAGGTCGGGGCGCACGGCGAGGACCGCGCCGACGGTCAGCGCGGTGATGGCGGCCTCGCCGATGCCGATGAGGAGGTGCACGCCGGTCATCGCGGCGAAGACGGTACCGATCGGCACATCGGTGGTGCCGCCCAGCGCGTACAGGCCGGTGAAGGCGACGGCGGCGGCCGGTACGGACACCACGGCGGCCGCGAAGGCGGCGGCCGTCACCGTGCGGCGGCCGCGCGGCAGCACCTTCACCAGGCCGCGGAAGATCCCGTACGCGACGAGGACGGTCACCACCGCCATGTCGGTGATGTTCACACCGAGCGCGGTCAGCCCACCGTCCGCGAAGAGCACGGCCTGCATGAGCAGGACGACGGAGACGCAGAGCACGCCGGTGTACGGGCCGACGAGGATGGCGGCCAGCGCGCCGCCGAGCAGGTGACCGCTGGTTCCGGCGGCGACGGGGAAGTTGAGCATCTGGACGGCGAAGATGAAGGCGGCGACGAGGCCGGCGAGAGGTGCGGTGCGTTCGGCGCCGAACGCGCCGGTCCCGGAGCCGCCCAGTTCGCGGCGGGCGCCGCGCAGGCTGACGGCCACGGCGGCAGCGGCGAGGACGCCGGTGGCGGCCGATACGGGGGCGTCGATGAATCCGTCGGGTACGTGCATGAGGGTCTCCGCTCAGCCGCGCAATCCCTTCATCGTGGCCGTACTGCAAACGGGTCGCAAGAGCGCTCGGGGCGCGAAACGGCAACGGCGCGTCACCCCCGCAGCAGCAAAAGGTGGCGAAGCGGGGCAATGGCGCAAAGGCTTGATCCATGACCACGGCCGCCGCGCAAGCCTCCGCCCCCGAAGCGCGCAGCGCTCCGCCCGCGCTCAGCCGCCGCCGTACCAACCTGGTCTTCACCACGATCGTGCTCGGCATGCTGCTGGCCGCCCTGGACCAGACGATCGTGTCCACGGCGCTGCCCACGATCGTGGCGGACCTGGGCGGCGGCGGGCACATGGCGTGGGTGGTGACGGCCTACCTGCTGGCGGAGACCGTCTCGACGGTGCTGGTCGGCAAGTTCGGCGACCTCTTCGGCCGGAAAGTCATCTTCCAGGTCAGCGCGGTGGTCTTCGTCGCGGGCTCGATCCTGGCCGGCGCCTCGGCCTCGATGCTGATGCTGGTCGCGGCCCGCGCGGTGCAGGGCATCGGCGGCGGCGGGCTGATGGTGACGGCGATGGCGCTGATCGCGGATGTCATCCCGCTGCGCGAACGCGGCAAGTACCAGGGCGCGCTGGGCGCCGTCTTCGGTGTGACGACGGTCGTCGGGCCCACGCTGGGCGGCCTGTTCACCGACCACGCCTCCTGGCGCTGGTGCTTCTACGTCAACATCCCCATCGCGATCGTCATGGTCGTCATGGCGGCGCGTACGGTCCCGGTCGTACGGGCCGCGGTCCGCCCGGTGATCGACTACATCGGCATCGTGCTGGTCGCGCTGGGCGCCTCCGGCCTGGTGCTGGGCCTGGAGTGGGGCGGCAACGAGTACGCGTGGAGCTCACCCGTCACCATCGGCCTGTTCGTCGGCTCGGCGGTGCTGCTGGCGGCCTTCGTCTTCGTGGAGCTGCGGGCCAAGGAGCCCATGCTCCCCATGCACCTGTTCCGCAATCCGGTCTTCACCGTCTGCTCGGTGCTCAGCTTCATCGTCGGTTTCGCGATGCTCGGCGCGATGACGTACCTGCCGACGTATCTCCAGTTCGTCGACGGCGTCTCGGCGACGATGTCAGGCGTCCGGACACTCCCGATGGTCGCCGGGCTGCTCGGCACCTCCATGCTCTCCGGCGTCGTCGTCAGCCGCACCGGCCGCTACCGGCTCTTCCCGATCGCCGGTACGGGGGTGATGGCGCTCGGCCTGTACCTGATGTCGACGATGGGCGCGGACACCGGTGTCTGGCTCGAATCGCTGTACATGTTCGTGCTGGGCCTCGGCATCGGCCTGGCGATGCAGGTGCTGACCATCGCCGTGCAGAACACGGTCAACTACCACGAGCTGGGCTCGGCGACCTCCGGCGTGACCTTCTTCCGTACCCTCGGCTCGTCCTTCGGCACGGCCGTCTTCGGCACGCTCTACAGCAACCGCCTGGACCCCAACCTCAAGGCGGCGCTGGCGAAGTCCCCGGGCGTGCCACCGGAGGCAGCGGCCAGCCCGCAGGCACTGCACCGGCTGCCCACCGCGCAGGCCAGGCCGGTGATCGACGCCTACGCGGACACCGTCAACCACGTCTTCCAGTGGGTGGTGCCGGTCGCGCTGGCCGGGTTCGTGGTGGCGTGGTTCCTCAAGGAAGTACCACTGCGCGACAGCGCACGGGCCGCCGCCGGTGACCTCGGCGAGGGCTTCGCCGCACCCGACTCCACCGACTCCGACCAGCAGTTGGAGCGTGCGGTGGCGCGGACGATGCGCAAGGCGGAGGGGCCGGTGAGCCTGGAGGTGCTGGCCGCGTCCGGCAGCCCGCTGACGCCCGGCCAGGCGTGGGCGCTGGGCCAGATTCACTGGCGCACCCGTATCCACGGCGAGACGTCGCTGGCGGCCGTCGCGCAGGCGCACCGGATGCCGGACGAGGTGCTGGAGCCGGTCTTCACGCGGGTGGTGTCCGGCGGGTACGCGCGGCAGGAGGACGGCGGCCGGCTGGTGCCGACCGAGGCGGGCCGCCACGAGATCGACCGGCTGATCGTCGCCTGGCGCGAGTGGCTGGACGAGCGGCTGGAGGGCTGGACCGCGGAGGACCCCGAGGACCGGGCCCGCCTGGCGCGGGCGCTGGACAACATGGCGGCGCGGCTGCTGGACGAGGACTCGTCGCACCGGGAGCGGACGGCGGTCTGAGGGCGGGTACGCGCCACGGCCGTCCAAGTGTCCGGGGGCGTCCTGGACGGGGCAACGGCCCGAGGTTAGGTTGCCAAGGCAACCATTTAGCCCGCGGGAGGAGCCGTCGACCGTGACCGCAGCCGTTCAGGGCACCTGTGCCCCCGAGTTCGAGAACGTACGGGCCGAGTTCGAACGCAACTTCGCCGGCCGCGGCGAGGTGGGCGCGTCGCTCGCGGTGACCCTGGACGGCGAGACCGTCGTCGACCTGTGGGGCGGGCACGCCGACGCCGACGGCACCCGCCCGTGGGAGCGCGACACCCTCGTCAACGTCTACTCGACGACCAAGGGCATGACCGCCCTGTGCGCCCATCTGCTCGCCGACCGCGGCGAGTTGGACCTGGACGCGCCCGTTTCCCGCTACTGGCCCGAGTTCGCGCAGGCCGGCAAGGGCGAGGTACCGGTGCGCTGGCTGCTCTCGCACCGTGTGGGCCTCCTCGGCCCGCGGGAGCGCCTGCGGCCCGAGGACGTGTACGACTGGGAGAAGACCTGCGCCGTCCTGGCCGCCACCGAGCCCTGGTGGCAGCCGGGCACCGCGCAGGGCTACCACGCCGTCAGTTTCGGCTTCCTGGTCGGCGAGGTCGTCCGCCGTATCACCGGTGTCCCGCTCGGCGCCTTCCTGCGTACGGAGATCACCGAACCGCTCGGCGCCGACCTCTACATCGGCACCCCCGCCTCGGAGCACGGCCGCTGCGCCCGGCTGATCGGCCCGGACGGCGGCGGCACCCTCAGCGGCGCGTTCCCGGGGCTGCCGGAGGGGCCCGTACGGTCGCTGGACGCCCACCCGTTCGCCCCGATGGCGCTCGCCATGGGGCACCTCCCCCTGGGCGACGTGAACAGCGCCGCCTGCCGCTCCGCCGAGATACCCGCCGCCAACGGCAACGCCACCGCCCGGGGCCTGGCGGCGGTCTACGGCGCGCTGGCGTGCGGCGAACTGGTCGGCCCCGGCACCCTCGCCGCCCTGCGGGAGCCGCAGGGCCGCCCCGGCGAGCCGGACGTGGTGCTCGGCGCCATCGTGCCGGACGGCGCCCTGCCGTTCACCTGGGCCGCCGGTTACATGCTCAACAGCGGCGGCTTCCTCGGCCCCAACAGGGCCGCGTTCGGCCATGGCGGCGCGGGCGGTTCCCTCGCCTTCGCCGACCCGGAGAACCGGCTGTCGTACGCGTACGCGATGAACAAGTTCGGCGGCGGCACGACGGGCGGCGACACCCGCAACGTCGCGCTGGTCGAGGCGGTGTACGCGGCACCGGGACCGGCCGGGCGCACCGCCTGAGGCGGCCGGGACACCGGCGTACGACAAGGCCCGGCGACGGGCCCCGTCCCCACGGAGTCCGTCGCCGGGCCTGGCCGCGCCGCGCCCCGTCCCCACGGGGCGGCGCGGACCGGGGCGGACGCGCCGCTCACACGGCCGCCCCGGGGCTGGTCACACCTCGGTCGTCACACCTTGGTGAGTTCCGGCTTCCCGGCCGGTTCGGGTGCGAGGTGCTTCTGGAGCTGTTCGCCTTCGACGTCGACGTCGGGCAGGGCCCGCTGGAGCCACTTGGGCAGCCACCACGCCGCGCGTCCGAGGAGGGCGAGGACGGCGGGGACGAGGGCCATGCGGACCACGAACGCGTCGAAGAAGACGGCGACGGCGAGTCCGAAGCCGATCATCTTGATCATGGATTCGGAGGAGCCGATGAAGCCCGCGAAGACCGAGATCATGATGACCGCGGCGGCGGTGACCACCCGCGCGCCGTGCCGGAAGCCGGTGACGACCGCCTGCCCGGGGCGCTCCCCGTGGACGAACGCCTCGCGCATCCGCGTGACGAGGAAGACCTCGTAGTCCATGGCGAGTCCGAAGACCACGCCCACCATGAAGATCGGCATCATGCTCATGACCGGGCCGGTCTGCTCGACACCGAACAGGTCCGCCAGCCAGCCCCACTGGAAGACCGCGACCACCGCGCCGAGCGCCGCGACGACCGAGAGCAGGAAGCCGAGCGCGGCCTTCAGGGGCACCAGGACGGACCGGAAGACCACCATGAGCAGCAGGAAGGCCAGGCCGACCACCAGCGCCAGGTAGGGCAGCAGGGCGTCGTTGAGCTTCTCGGAGACGTCGATGTTCATCGCGGTGGTTCCGGTGACCAGCGCCCGCGCGTCGGCGTCCCGTGCCGCGTCGCCCGCCTTGCCGCGGATCTCGTGGACCAGGTCCTCGGTCTCGGTGCTGCTCGGCTTGGACTTCGGTACGACGCTGAGCATCGCGGTGTCCCCGGCCTGGTTGAAGGTCGGCGGGGTGACGGCCGCGACGCCGTCGAGCTTGGCGACGGTGGTGGCGACCCGTGCGGCCGCCGCCTTCGGGTCCTTGCCGCCCTGCCCGTCCACGACCAGCATCAGCGGCCCGTTGAAGCCCGGTCCGAAGCCGTCGGAGAGCAGGTCGTACGCCTTGCGCTGGGTGGTGCTGGCGGGCTGGGCGCCGTCGTCCGGCAGGCCCATCTCCAGCGAGGCGGCGGGTACGGCGATGACGCCCAGGCCGACGACTCCGGCGAGCAGCACGGCGACCGGGCGCCGCAGTACGAAGCGCGCCCAGCGGGTGCCCATGTTGGGCTTGCCGCCCTCGGCCTCCCCGGGGGCGGTGGCGCCCTTGCGGGCCTTGCGGCTCAGTACCCGCTTGCCCGCGAAGCCGAGCAGCGCGGGGATCAGGGTCAGGGCGACGAGTACGGCGATGACGACGGTGCCGGCCGCCGCGATGCCCATCTTGGTGAGCATCGGGATGTTGACCACCGACAGGCCCACCAGGGCGATGACGACGGTCAGTCCGGCGAAGACCACCGCGGACCCGGCGGTTCCGGCCGCGCGCCCGGCGGCCTCTTCCCGCTCGCGGCCCTCAGCCAGTTCGGAGCGGTAGCGGGAGACGATGAACAGCGCGTAGTCGATGCCGACGGCGAGGCCGATCATCATGGCGAGGGTGGACGTCGTACTCGACAGGTCCAGCACGCTGCCGAGCGCGGTGATCGACGCGACGCCGATGCCCACGCCGATCAGCGCGGTCAGCAGCGGCAGGCCGGCGGCTATCAGCGCGCCGAAGGTAATGACGAGGACGATGGCGGAGATGACGATGCCGATGACCTCGGTGGCGCCGGTCTCCGGCATCGCCTGGAGCGCGTTGCCGCCGATCTCGACGGTCAGCCCGGCGTCCCGGCCGTGCTGGGCCGCTTCCTTGAGCGCGTCGCGCGCGTCGTCCTTCAGCTCGAAGCCGGAGACCTTGTAGGTGACCTGCGCATAGGCGATCTTGCCGTTCTGGGCCACCCCCTTGGCCAGGTACGGGTCGGAGACCGAGGCGACCTGCGGCGAGGAGGACTTCAGCTCCCCGACGACCTTCCCGACGGCCTGCTTCTGCGCGGGCGCGGTGACCTGCTGCCCGTCGGGCGCCTTGAAGACCACGCGCGCGGTGGCGCCGTCCGCCTTGGTGCCGGGGAAGCGCTCGCCCAGCAGGTCGAAGGTCTTCTGCGACTCCGTGCCCGGTACGGAGAAGGAGTCGGCGGCGGGCGAGGACGCGGTGGCGGCGCCGACTCCGGCGACGGCCAGCAGCGCCACCCATATGAGGGCGACGAAGCGGCGTCGCCGGAAGGCGAACCGTCCGAGTTTGTAAAGGAATGTAGCCACGAGAAGGGGTGCTCCCGTCGGGATGTGGGACGTACAAGGGCGTACGGAGCCGGCCCGACGACGAGAGCGGCGCGTCGAGTGCTGCCGTTTGAGGGGGGAGTTATGGGGAGTTGTGGCAACGGGGCCCGGCCTGGGGGGGGCGGCCGGGCCCGGTCAGACGCCGAGGGCGGGGAGGACCACGGCGTCGACGTAATCGATGAGGAAGGCGCGGTTCGGGGGCCGGTCCTCGATGAGCTGCTGGGCGACGAAGGCGCCGATCATCATGTGCGGGACATAGCCGAGCGCGGGGCGGTCGGCGGGGATCTCGCCGCGTTCGACGGCGCGCGCGAGCATCGCGTCCAGTCCGTTGATCTCGGGCCCGATGAGCAGCTCACGCAGCGCCCGGTGGAGGTCCGGGTTGTCGTGCGCGGCCTGCGCCAGGCCCCGGATCAGCGCGGAGTCCTGTTCCATCCGGCAGTCGTCATCGCTGGCGACCATCGCATGCAGGTCGCCGCGGAGGCTGCCGGTGTCGATGTCCGCGATCCGGACGGGCTTGTGGTGGTCCAGCGCCTTGGCGACCAGTTCGGGCTTGCCCTGCCACTGGCGGTAGAGGGTGGCCTTGCTGGCGCGGGTGCGGGTGGCGACGGCGTCCATGGTCAGGGCGTCGTAACCGACTTCGCGGAGCAGGTCGAGCACGGCCGTGTACAGCTCCGCCTCGCGCTCGGGGGTCAGCCGGCTGCGGCCCATCGCGGCGCACCTCCTCGGATTCCCATGTGAACGAAACGGTTTCGTACAGCTTCGTACGGATCGACCGTACCCCCGGCCGAAGCGAAACGGAAACGTTTCGATGGTGGTGTGTGTCACGGGAGCACGGCCCGCGGCCGAGTTGCCACGCTCCGCCCGCGCCGAAAACATGGGGGCGTGAGTGACGGCGCGTATCTCCGGTTCCCGCATCTCCACGGCGAGATGCTGTGTTTCGCCGCCGAGGACGACCTCTGGGCGGCACCGCTGACGACCGAGGGCGGCGATGCGCCGCGGGCCTGGCGGCTGACGGTGGACCGCACCCGGATCAGCCACCCGCGGTTCTCCCCGGACGGCGGACACATCGCCTTCACCACCTGGCGCAGCCTCGACCCGGAGATCCACCTCGCCCCGGTGGAGGGCGGCCCGGCCCGCCGCCTCACCTATTGGGGGAGCACCGACGCCCGGGTCTGCGGCTGGACCCCGGACGGCCACATCCTGGCCGTCTCCTCGCACGGCCAGCCCTTCTCGTACTACTCCTGGGCCTACAGCGTCCCCACCGACGGCAGCCCCGGCGGCCGGCTGCCCTGGGGGCCGGTCTCCGACATCGCGGTCGCCGACTTCGCCGCGGACGGGCACCGGATGGCGGGCGACGGCCATCCGTACGGGCACGTCGGCGACGGCGGCCCCCAGAGCGGCGGGGGCAGCGGGGGCGGCCACGACGACACGGTGGACCGCAAGACGCTGCTGCTGACCGGCAAGCCGCCGCACGAGCCCGCCTCCTGGAAGCGCTACCGGGGCGGCGCGATGGGCCGGATGTGGCTGCACGGCACCCGGCTCGTGCCGGATCTGCACGGCCACCTGGACGCGGTGATGTTCGTCGGCGACCGGATCGCGTTCCTCTCCGACCACGAGGGCATCGCCAATGTCTACTCGTGCAAGCCGGACAGCTCGGACCTGCGGCGGCACACCGACCACACCGATTTCTACGCCCGGCACGCCGCCACCGACGGGCAGCGCATCGTCTACCAGTGCGGCGGCGACCTGTGGCTGGTCGACGACCTGAGCCCGAGCGGCACACCGCGCCGCCTCCACCTGCGCCTGGGCGGCCCGCGCGCCGGACGCCGTACGTACCAGGTCCCGGCCGGTTCGCACATCACCTCCCTGGCCGTGGACACCACCGGGCGGGCCAGCGCCGTCGGCGTCCGCGGCAGCCTGTACTGGCTCACCCACCGCGACGGCCCGGCCCGCACCATCCACGACGAGCCGGGCGTCCGCGTCCGGCTGCCCGAGATGCTCGGCTCCACCGGCCGGATCGCCTACGTCACCTCCGCCGAGGGCGACGACGCCATCGAGATCGCCGACCTGCCCAAGGCCGGTATCCCGCGCGAGCCGCACCGCCTCGCTGCCGGCCGGCTCGGCCGCGTCCACGAGCTGGTCGCCGCACCGGACGGTGAACGGCTGGCGGTGGCCGCGCACGACGGGCGGCTGCTGCTCGTCGACGTCTCGGCCGACGGGGACGGCGAGGGCCGGGTCACCGAGCTGATCAGGTCCGTCAACGGCCCCGTACGCGACCTGGCCTTCTCCCCCGACTCCGGCTGGCTGACCTGGTCCCACCCGGGCATCGGCCGGGCGCTGCGCAGCATCAAGATCGCCCGGCTCACCGGCAACGGCTCCGGGGACGGCGCGGAGGCCGCCAGCACCGTCGTGGACGTCACCAACGGCCGCTTCGAGGACGAGCAGCCGGTCTTCACCCGCGACGGCCGCTATCTCGCGTTCCTGTCCTGGCGCGGCTTCGACCCGGTCTACGACGTGCACACCGGCGACCTGTCCTTCCCGCTCGGTTGCCGCCCCTACCTCGTACCGCTGTCCTCCGCGACCCCCTCCCCCTTCCAGCTGTCCGCCGACGGGCGTCCCGCGGCGGGCGGCCTGGACCCGGCGGAGGCACCGGTGACGGCCGAGGGCACGGCACTGGTGGAGGTGGAGGGTCTGGCGAGCCGGGTGACGCCGTTCCCGGTCTCGGCGTCGAAGTACTCGGCGCTGCGCCCGGTCGCGGGCGGCGGGCTGGTCTGGCTGCGCTGGCCGATCTCCGGCGCGCTCGGCGAGACGTTCGCCAACCCCGACAACACCTCGGGCCAGCCCACGCTGGAACACTTCGACCTGGTCAAGGCCAAGCGCACCGAACTGACCGGCGCCATCGACTCGTACGCGCTCAGCGGCGACGGCACCCGGCTGGTCGTCAACGACGAGGGCGATCTGCGGGCGGTGCCCGCGACCGAGCCGCCGGACGCCGACTCGACCGTCCACCTGGACCCGCGGCGCATCCTGCACGACGTGGATCCGCCCGCCGAGTGGCGCCAGGCGTACGACGAGGCGGGCCGGATCATCCGCGCGTACTTCTGGGACCCCGGGCTGTGCGGCGTCGGCTGGGAGGCGGTGCTGGAGCAGTACCGGCCGCTGGTCGAACGGGTCGCCTCCCCCGACGAGTTCGCCGACCTGATGCGCGAGGTGCTGGGCGAGCTGGGCACGTCGCACGCGTACGTCACGGCCGGCAAGCGCAACGAGGGACCGCCGCACTACCAGCGCGCGATCGGCCTGCTCGGCGCCAACCTCGTCTTCCGCGACGGGTACTGGGTGGTCGGGCGCATCCTGCCCGGCGACTCCTCCGACTCCCGCGCCCGCTCGCCGCTGGCCGGTACGGGCATCCGCGAGGGCGCCGCGCTGACCCACGTGGACGGCCGCCGGGTCGACCCCGTCGCGGGCCCCTCCCCGCTGCTGGCCGCGGCCGGCGGCACCACCGTCGAGCTGACCTTCGCGCCCGAGGGCGGCGGCCCGTCGCGGCGGGTCGCGGTGGTCCCGCTGATCGACGAGCGGCCGCTGCGCTACCAGGACTGGGTGGCCAAGCGCCGCGAGGTCGTACGGGAGCTGAGCGACGGCCGGTGCGGCTATCTGCACATCCCCGACATGGGCGGCTCCGGCTGGGCGCAGTTCAACCGCGACCTGCGCATGGAGGTCTCCCGGCCCGCGCTGATCGTGGACGTACGGGGCAACGCCGGCGGCAACATCTCCGAGCTGGTCGTCGAGAAGCTGACCCGCACCATCGTCGGCTGGGACCTGACCCGCGACGCCCAGCCGGTCAGTTACGCGAGCAACGCGCCGCGCGGTCCGGTCGTCGCGGTCGCCGACGAGATGACCTCCTCCGACGGCGACATGATCACCGCCGCGTTCAAACTGCAGGGCATCGGCCCGGTCGTGGGCCTGCGCACCTGGGGCGGCGTGGTCGGGATGACCGGGCGGCACCGGCTGGGCGACGGCACGTACATCACGGTGCCGATGAACGCCGCCTGGTTCGAGGCCTACGGCTGGGGCGTGGAGAACCACGGCGTGGCACCGGACATCGAGGCGCCGCGCTCCCCGCTGGACTGGGCGGAGGGCCGCCACCCGCAGCTCGGTGTCGCCGTCCGTACCGCGCTGGACCTGCTGGAACGCCACCCCGCCGCGACGCCGCCGGACCTGTCCGACGTACCGGACCGACGACGCCCCGCACTGCCGCCGCGCAGCGGCTGACGGCCGCCCCGGGGACCGGCCGGAGACAGGAGCGACACCGCACACCGACAGGAGCATCTGCATGGGAACCCACATACGCAGAGCGTCACTGACCGTCACCACAGTGTTGACGGCCGGGCTCGCCACCGCCACGCCGCCGGCCCACGCCGCCGCCCCGCCCGGCCGGGCGGGCGCCACCCGCCTCGTCTTCGAGAAGAACCAGCGCGACCCGGCCGCCTCCCGGGTGCGCCTGGTGCAGTCCGGCACCGGCAAGATGCTGGCCGAGTACCGCGCCGGGTCCGGCCAGGGCGGCACGGCGGGCCGCGACGAGTGCGTACGGAACAAGGGCTGGCTGCCGGACGGCACGTACCGGGTGCTCTCGCACACCACGGGCAAGAAGGGCGGGCGCGACGGCATCAACGGCTACGCGATCCATGTCGCGGACAAGGTGTGCCGGGACGGCCGCACCCAGCGCACCGCGTTGTTCCTGCACAGCGAGATGCGGTCGGACGGCGCCCAGGGCATCGCGGTGCCGGGCCGCGACAGCCCGTACCGCTGGGACGGGGACGTGGACTACCGCTCGCTGGGCTGTGTGAAGCTGGCCCCGGCGGACATCAAGAACCTGTTCGCGGAGGCGCGGCGGCACGGCTGGCCGACGTCGCTGAAGGTCGTCAAGTAGCGCTGATCCGGCATGCGTTGAGGGGTGCACCCGCTGGTACGGGTGCACCCCTCATGTCATGCGTGCGGTGTGCGGGACGCGCGGTCAGCCGCGGTCAGCCCTTGAAGGTACCCCGGGGGCCCCGCTCGGCGTCCGCGACCTGCTGACGGCCCTGCTCCTCGCGGTCACGGGCCTCCTCGCGGGCCCGCTGGGCCCGTCCGCTCGCCTCGTCCCGGCCCTGCTGTCCGCGCTCCTCCGCCTTCTTCCGGAGCTGCCGCCTCTTGTCCTCGAACTGGCCCTTGATGCCCATGCTGTGCACTCCTGGTGGGGTGGTCGGGGGTGGGCCCCGACCAGACTCGCACGCACCGACACACCTCGCATTTCGATCAATTGGCGGCGCCAGACACCTTTCTCAGCGGTTCGCGCGCACCTTCTCGTCCGCCTCGCCGCCCGCACCCACCAGGCCCACCCGCATCCCCTCCAGCCGGTCACCGAAGCGGCGCATCTCGCGCTGCCCCACCGACCCGATGACGGACGGCAGATAACCGCGCACCGACTGCATCCCGCGCAGCCACCACTGCCCGTACACATGCGCGGAGCGGCGCTCGATGCCCGCCACGATCCGGTCGACGGCCGGGCTCAGCGGGTACGTCTTGTTCGACGGCCAGGGCAGCCGCTGCCGCAGTTCACGCATCACGTCGTCCGAATCGGCGCCCCGCACCATGTCCGTGTCGGTCCAGCTCAGGTAACCGACCCCGACCCGTACGCCCTTGTAGCCGACCTCGGCGCGCAGGCTGTGCGCGAACGCCTCGACGCCGGACTTGGAGGCGCAGTACGCGGTCATCATCGGCGCCGGGGTGATGGCGGCGAGCGAGGCGATCTGGAGGAAGTAGCCGCGGGACTCCATGAGGACCGGCAGGAACGCCCGCCCCGTGACCGCCCCGCCGATGAGGTTGACCTCGATGACCCGTCGCCAGGCCACCGGGTCGGAGTCCACGAACGGGCCGCCGGTGGCCACCCCGGCGTTGGCGACCACGATGTCCACCTTGCCGAAACGCGCCTTGACCTCGCGCGCCACCTCGGCCATCGCCTCGTGGTCGGTGACATCGGCGTGCCAGTGCGCCGCCTCGCCGTGCAACGAGGCGGCGACGCGCGCCAGTTCCTCCGGCTCCAGGCCGACCAGCGCGAGCGTGGCGCCGCGCGCGGACAGTTTGCGGGCGAGGAGTTCGCCGACCCCGCGGGCCGCCCCGGTGACGACGGCGACCTGCCCCTCCAGGCTCCTGCGTGCGCTCATGCGGTCTGCTCCTTCGCCACGGTGGTCGTCGTCCCCTGGCCCGGGAGGTGGTCCCGTACCAGTTCCCGGATGCGGCCGATGACCGCGTCCGGCTCTTCGATGGGCGTCATGTGCCCGGCGCCCGGCAGTTCGGTCAGTCCCAGGAAGTGCGGCAGTACGGAGGCCAGCCGCCGGGAGTGCACGATCGGGGTGAGCCGGTCGGCGGTGCCCGCGATGACCGCGGTCGGCACCTCCAGCCGTGCCGCGCCCCCGGTCAGGTCCAGTCCCGCGAGGACCTTGCCCCACTTCGACCGCACGCCCACCGGACAGGCGTGCACGATGCGCGCGCACGCCTCCACCTGCTCGGGGGTGGCGGCCGGCCCCATCGTGGCGTACTTCAGGATGCGCTTGGCGAGCGCGGTGACCGGCCCGAGCGGCGCCCGCGACCCGAGGACGACCTGGTGCGCGATACGCCGCCCGCCCGGCGAGCGCAGGGGGATCACCAGGGACTCCGCCGTCAGACTGGCGCTGCCGGTGCTGCACAGCAGGACGGCGGCGGCCCGCTCCCGGAACTCCGGACGTTCGGCGGACGCCATCATGGTCATGCCGCCCATGGAGTGGCCGGCCAGCACGGCCCGCTCGCCCGGCTCCAGCGCCGCCTGGAGGACGGCTGCCAGGTCGTCGGCGAGCGCGGTGGTGCTGTAGCCGCGCGGGCCGACGGCCGGGCCCACCGCCGGGGTACGGCCGTGTCCCCGCTGGTCGTACAGCACCACTTTGTGGTGGGCGGCCAGGTCCCGTACGACCGGGGCCCAGAACGCGGTCGAGCAGGTCCAGCCGTGCGACAGCACGACGGCGGGCAGCCCCGGGGTGTCCGGCCCGTGGATCTGAACATGCAGCCGGGAGCCGTCGGCCGAGGCCGCGGTCAGCTCCCGGCGCGGTGCGGGCGGCGCGTACCGGCCGTGGGTCATGGGCGTCACCGGCATCACGCCACCGCCTTCGCGGCCTGCTCCGGCCGCCGGCCCGCACGAGTCGCCGGGACGCGCAGCACCTCGTACTCGGCGAGGTCCACCTCCCGCGTCAGCTTGCGGAACTCGGCGGTCGTACCGGGCCAGGCGGTCGTGTTGCGGCCGTTGGAGTCCAGGTACCAGCTGTCGCAGCCGCCGGTGGTCCACACGGTGCGTTCCATCCGCTTCTGGATGCCGCGCGTCCAGGCGTGCACGGCCGAGGGCCGGGCGTTCAGTGCGATCTTCCCGCCCAGCACGTCCAACTGCCGCATGAAGTCCACGAGATAGTTCAGCTGCGACTCGATCATCAGAATCATCGAGCTGTTCCCGAGGCCCGTGTTGGGCCCGATGATCGTCAGGAAGTTGGGGAACCCGGCCGCCGCCGCACCACGCAGCGACTCCATCCCGTCCTTCCACTCCTCGGCGAGCGTCGTGCCGTTGGCGCCGGTGACGCGGTGCGCGATCGGCATGTCCGTCACGTGGAAGCCCGTACCGAAGACGATCGCGTCGGCCTCCGTCTCCGTACCGTCCGAGGCGACCAGTACGTTCCCCCGCACCTCCTTCAGCCCGCTCGCCACCACGTCCACGTTCGGCTGCGTGAGCGCCGGGTAGTACGTGTTCGACAGCAGGATCCGCTTGCACCCGATCCGGTAGTCCGGCGTGAGTTTCGCCCTCAACGCCGGGTCCTTCACCGCCCGCTTCATGTGGCCCTTGGCCAGGCCCTCGATCAGGCCCAGCTCGTTCGGGCGCTTGGTGAAGGCGCTGACCTGCAACTCCCTGATGCCCCACAGCAGTCCGCGCCGCGCCGCCCGGGTCGCCGGGACCTTGGCGTGCAGCCAGCGTTCCAGGCCGCTGATCTTGCGGTCGGCGCGCGGCAGCACCCAGGCCGGGGTGCGCTGGAAGAGGGTGAGGCGGTCGACCGTCGGCTGGACGGACGGCACGATCTGGATCGCCGAGGCGCCCGTACCGATCATCGCGACCCGCTTGCCGCGCAGGTCGTAGTCATGGTCCCAGCGCGCCGAGTGGAAGACCTTCCCCGGGAACGAGTCCAGCCCCGGCACGTCCGGCACCTTCGGGTCCGACAGCGGCCCGGTCGCCGACACGACCACGTCCGCCGTCAGCGCCCCGCTCGCCGTCTCCACCTCCCAGTGCAGCTCCTCGCCGTTCCAGCGCAGGCTGCGCACCTCCGAGTCGAAGCGGAGGTGCGGCCGCAGGCCGAAGGTGTCGGTGACCCGCTCCAGGTACGCGCGGATGTGCGGCTGCCCGGAGAAGTTGCGCGGCCACTCGGGGTTGGGCGCGAAGGAGAACGAGTACAGGTGCGAGGGCACATCACACGCGCATCCCGGATAACTGTTGTCACGCCAGGTGCCGCCCACCGAGCCGGCCCGCTCCAGGACCACGAAGTCGGTGATGCCCTGGCGTCGCAGCCGTACGGCCGCCCCCAGACCACCGAACCCCGATCCGATCACCGCCACCCGTACGTGCTCGTGTTCGCGCTCGGCCATGCCGCCGCCTCCCGAGTTCTCGACCGTCGAATCTTCGGACCCTTGCTCAACCGCGCCAGCAATCACTGGCACGATTGAGGGTAGGACACGTACGTACCGAGCGGTAGGGGTTACGCGGCGGGAAGTTACCGCTGGTTGCACCTCGGCTGGGCCCCGGTACGGCGACATAGGGTGAACCCGTGGCAGAGAAGACGCACGGCGATCCCGAACCTCCCGCCGACCCCGGCACCCCCACCCCCGGTCCCCGCGAATACCGCATGACCGACCTCGCCGAAGCAGCCGGCATCACCGTCCGCACCCTCCGCTTCTACCGCGAACGCAAACTCATCCCGCCACCGCGCCGCGAAGGCCGTATCGCCTGGTACAGCGAGCACCACCTCGCCCGCCTGCGCACCATCGCCGGCCTGCTCGACCGCGGCCACACCCTCGGCGGCATCGCCGAACTGCTCTCCGCCTTCGACAACGGCCGCGACGTCGGCGAACTCCTCGGCCTGGAGGACACCCTCGTGGCGCCCTGGTCCGAGGAAACCCCCGTACGCCTCACCCCCGAAGAACTCGCCGACCACTTCAAGGACGACGTCACCCCGGAGAATCTCGCCACCTCCCTCGACATCGGCTATCTGGCCGTCGACGGCGACGAGTTCGTCCACATCAGCCGCCGCCTGCTCGACGCCTCCACGGAACTCGTGGCCAACGGCGTCCCGCTCTCCGCCGTCCTCCAGGCGGGCCGCGAGGTCCGCACCCACGCCGACGCCCTCGCCGACCTGTTCATCTCGGTCATCCGCACCCACGTCCTGACCGACGTCCTCGACCGCGCCGCGGCCGGCGAACCCCTCGACCCCACCGAGGCCGCCCGCATCACCCGGACCATCGAAAAACTCCGCCCCATCTCCAAGGGCATCGTCGACGCGGAACTCTCCATGGCGATGGACCGCAGGGTCCGGGCGGAACTGGAGACGTGGCACCGGGAGCGGGGCGGGGACACCGGCGGCGGACACGGCTGAGCCCCCGCCGGGCAAGCGATCGCCCGGCGGGGGCTCATTCACCTACGGGGAAGGCCGCGAGGCCGCCCGAAGTGATCCGGTGTCCGGCTCTACTTGCCGAACGGACCCGAGTTGTGCTTGTCAGCGTCCAGGCACTGCTGGATCCGCTTCTCGATCGACCGCGCCTTCGCGCGCTCCTTCTTGGCCGCCGCGTGCTTGCCGGCGCGCTCCAGCTTGGCCGCCTTGTACTTGTGCTCCTTGACCTGCGCGTCCATCTGGTCGATGTGGCAGGTGACCTTCCCCTTGGCCGACACGGCGGCCTGCGCGGGAACGGCCGAGAACAGGACGCCGCCGGCGATGGCGGCGGACACGGCAAGGGTGGTGAAGCGACGACGCATAAAACTCCCCGTTCAAGTAACGAACTGCCACGACCCCGTTGGGGTGTGGCCGATAACCGTCGATCACTGTATCCGAAGAGATCAACAGCCCCGGGCGCCACCCAAGTCACCGCTTGTCCAGCAAAAAACCGCACTGTTCACCCGGGCTCATCCAGCCAAGCCCGTTCACCTTCCGGCGTGACGGTCAGCCCGAACCGCTCATGACCGGGCCGGCCGTTCCCCACCCACCACCGGTACGCGGTCTCCACCTCGTCCCAGAGCCGCCGCACCCCGTACTGCCAGACTCGCGTCCCTTTCCCGTCCCGGAACTGCGCGCACGCCCAAGATCGGTCCCGCAGCCCGTAGAACCACACCGGCCGGGCCCCGTCACGCTTGTCCGCCGCCACCTGCAGGCAGTCCGGCACCCGCAGCCCCACGGCGAACCGCTGCGGCCCGAACCCCCCGCCGAGAAACTCGGCCTCCTCGATATCCGTGGAGGACTCCCATCCCTCGGCCACACTCCCCCGTACGTACTCGCCGTGCACCACCAACGGGAGCCGCTGCGCCCGCAGTTTCATGAACTCCACCGGCCCGGTGAACTTCCCGGAAGCGCTGCGCCCGTCCTCCGCCACCACCAAGCGCGCCACGCCGTCACCGTTGCCGTAGTGCGTCCCCCAGGGCGCGACGATGATGCCGCCGGTACGGCACTGCTCGACCCAGGCCCACGGGAAGCGCCGGAGCCCGCAGGTCCCGATGATCCGGTCGTACGGGGCCCCTTCCGGACACCCCCGGAACCCATCCCCATGGATCACCTGGGCAGAGCTGCCGAACGCCGCCAGAGCGGCACGGGCCCGGTCCGCCAGGGCCCTGTCCACCTCCACCGTGACCACCCGTCCGGCCCCGGCCCGGTGAGCCAGGAGGGCGGCGTTCCACCCCGTGGCCGCGCCGATCTCCAGCACCCGGTCACCGGCCCGCACATCCAGGTCCCGGAGCATCCGGAACACCACCGACGGCATGGACGCGGAACTGGTGGCGGTCTCCCCCGGTTCCGTACCGGCGTGCCTGCCGTCATCCCACTGCGTGACGACCGGACAGTCGGACTCGGCATACGCCAGCCACCGCTCCGGCTCGTCCACCCGCGACACGGGCACACTGCGCCCGGCCGCCATGTCCCACGGCCACATGAGCTCCGGAAGGAATGCGGCCCGGGGCACGGCCGCGTACGCGTCCGCCCAGTCGGCGGACATCGCCCCACCGGCCCTGAGAGCGCGCCCCAGCTCGGTGTGGCTGGGGCGCTCCTGTCGTACGTACGCCACGTCTATGCGGCCTTCGGCGGGTTGGGAACGCCGGGGCCGCCGTCGGGGGTGGGCGGTTGGTGCGGGCCGGGGTAAGGCTCCCCGGGGAGCTTGTCGCCGCCGTGGTTGCGGAGGGCTTCGGTCATCATGCGGATACGTCCTGACTGTGGTGCGGTACGCGACCGTGGGATCACGGGAGCGTGTACTACGGGCGGCCGCCTCCGTCGGCGGACGGTGCGCCGTGATCGGGATGCCGGCGGATCAGGACTTGGCAGTCTGTCGCCTTGGACCGGTCCCCGGCTTTCAGCGCAACGACCAGTGCGCGCGCCAACTCCGCGCAGCCGGGGCACTCCCCGGCGCCCTCCTGGGCCTTGCACGCGGCCGTCACGCCTGAACCCCTCGCCCGTGAGGGTGACCGGCGATGACGCCGTTGCAGCTCATTACGGCGAGCGAGCGCCCCTCGGCCCGAGCGGGTTCACGGTCCCCGTGCGCCGACGCGCACACATCACAGCCGGGTGCCGGTACCGGCTCCAACTCCGTGACCAGATCAGCTTTTTCATCGACGCCCATGGGGAGCCCTTCACCTGTTCCCGAACCGCACATTTACTCAGTGCGGCCAACTGGTTACAGAGTGGCGCAACGCTCAGTAGTCTGGGGGGATTCGGGCGCCCAACCTGACAGCTGGGCCCTACGGCATATGCGCGCGCCGCTGACCACCGGATACGCCCTCCCCGAGAGCCATGACCAGACCTTGAGCCGGGAGAATCGTGGACGAAGAGACCGACAGCCCCGAAGACCCACGCCGGGAGTTCGCCGAGGAGTGCCGAAGCGCGCGGGAACTCCACGACCCGGCTGCGCTGACACAGGCCCAGTTGGCCAGGCTGCTGCGCACTTCCAAGAGCACGATCTCGCGCGTGGAGACGTGTCATGGGGCGATTCCGCCGGAGCTGCCGCCACTGCTGGACGAGGTCTTCGGAACGGACGGGAAGTTCAAGCGGCTCCATGAGGAGGCAGTTACGGCATCGTTCCCCTCGGTCTACCGGCGACGCATGGCCATGGAACGCGTGGCCGTGACCATTCGAGAGTGGTCGCCAACTCTCATCCCGGGACTGCTCCAGACCGCGGACTATGCACGCCACTTGTACAGGGGCGGTTATCCGCGAGCCAGCACGAGGGAAGCCTCGGCGTTCGTGAGCGACCGGATGGCGAGGAAAGCCCTGCTCGACGGAGACATGCCGCCTGACGTCCGCGTGGTGCTGTGCGAGTCAGTGCTGCGCCGCCACTTCTGCCCTCCCGAGATCATGCGTCAGCAGCTGAAAGCCCTGCTCACTGCCGGATCGCGACCCACGGTTCGCGTGCAGATCCTCCCCCTGGACGCGCCTGCCCACCTGTTCATCGAGTGCCCGGTGTCGCTCATCACCTCCCCCAACCACAACGTGTCCGTCTGTGTGGAGAACTACCGGACGGCTGGCATCCTGGACGATCCGGATCTCGTCCGAGCAGCGCTGCGGGCCTACGATGAACTGACCGGTGACGCTCTGCCCACACGGGAAAGCGCGCGTCTGATCGCTGAGCAGATGGAGAAGCTGACGTGAAGATCAGTCCGACTCGGTGGGTCAAGTCGAGCCACAGCAGTCCGGACGGGGGCAACTGCCTGGAGTGGTCCCCCTCGACCGCCGAGGCGACCGGCACCGTCCCGGTCCGGGACAGCAAGAACCCGGGCGGCCCCATCCTCTCCATCCCCACCCACTCCTTCGCGGAATTCATCGCTGGCGTCAAGGCTGGCGCGTTCCCCGGCTGAGCCCTGCCCCAGCGGGTTCGTCGGCCCCGCCCCACACGAGCCGTCGCCTCACCGCAATTCGACCTCCACCCTTCTCCCCTCCAATACCTCGATCACCTCGTCGAAGAGGCTGTACGTATCGCCGTCAGGTGACAGGCACCGGCCCAGATGGCGCCGGGCCACGTCGGAGTGGTGCCAGCGGAGGGTGAACGGAGCGGTGGCGCCGAAGCGGCCGGACAGGCAGTCGGAGAGGGCGTTGAGGCAGCCGCCGAAGTATCCGCCGGGACCGTTGACCGCCTCGCCCAAGGCGCAGAACAGGCCGGTGTCGTCGGTGATGTGGCGGCCGTCGAGGTCGTAGACACGGCCGGGTGGGCGGTCGGGGGTGTGCGGGGAGCGGCGGCAGCCTCGTTCCCGGACGACGTCGAACCACTGCTCTCGCTCGCGGGCGGGGTAGGCGGCCCAGAGGTTGGGTTCGGTGGGTGGGGCGGTGAGCCAGCGGTCCCGTATGGGGCGGGCCCAGGTGGGGATCTGCGGGAAGGGGGCTCGGGTGAGGTCGATGTCGAGCAGGCCGTCGCCGAGGGGGGACGGGCGCCAGCCGGATATGTGGGGGCCGAACACCAGGCGGTCGGTCAGCGTCGCGCCGGTGTGGTCGAGGATGCGGAGTTCGGCCTCGTCGAGGAACAGGGAGCGGCGGGTGCCGGTGGCCAGGGCGGCGCTGAGTCCGGGGCTGGGGGCGCAGCCGAGGAGTTGGAAGGGCGGGCCCGAGGGGTCCTCATCGGGCGGGAGGATGACGGAGAGGTCCCGGCAGCGGCCGAGCCAGGTGCGTTCGTCGTGCAGGGACATGCCTGCTCCGAGGTACGGGTCCTCGGGTTCTCCGTAGAAGTCCTCGGCGCCATCGAGGGTGATGTCCCAGCGTGCGGTGTCGGCGGGGTTGCGGCGGCTGCCGGTGACGCGTGCGTCGACCAGGCGCCACGCGTCCAGCCGCTCGGAGCCTTCGGGGCACCGGTCGTCCGCTTCGGGCCGTAGCCAGATGTCGCCGAGGCGGTGGGCTCCCGTACCGTCCCGCAGCGCGTCGAGGAGCGGGCCCGTCGGGGCGCAGCCGAGGAGTTCGTACGCGCGGCGGGGCGGGTCGGCGTACAGGCCGGTGACGTCGGCGCAGACTCCCCACAAGGCGTCGTCGTCGGTGTTGACCAGCGCGTATGCCGGTATGTCGGTGCGGTGGAGGCCGGGCGGCCAGTGGTGGTGCGGCGGAAACTTCAGGGGTACTGCTCCTGTGATCGGCGCGCCCGGCCCGGTGCGGCTCGGGCGTCAGCCCTGATCGTAGACAACCGTGACCGGCGCGTGGTCCGACCAGCGGGTGTCGTGGGAGGCGGCGCGCTCCACGAAGCCCTTGACCGCGCGGGCGGCGAGGCCGGGCGTCGCGACGTGGTAGTCGATGCGCCACCCCGCGTCATTGTCGAAGGCGCGGCCCCGGTAGGACCACCAGGAGTACGGGCCCTCGGTGTCCGGGTGGAGGGCGCGGACGACGTCCACGTAGCCGCCGTCGTGCGTGTCGAGGACGCGGGTGAGCCAGGCGCGCTCCTCGGGGAGGAAGCCGGCCTTCTTCTGGTTGGCCTTCCAGTTCTTCAGGTCGGCCTGCTGGTGGGCGATGTTCCAGTCGCCGCAGACCACGACCTCGCGGCCGGACGCGGCGGCCCGCTCGCGCAGCGCGGCGAGGTACGGCAGGAACTCGGCCATGAAGCGTTCCTTCTCGTCCTGGCGCTCGGTGCCTACCTCCCCGGAGGGCAGGTAGAGGCTGGCCACCGTCACGCCGGGCAGGTCGATCTCGACGTACCGGCCGCTGGTCTCGAACTCGGCGGACCCGAATCCGACCTGTACGCGCTCGGGCTCGCGGCGCGAGTAGAGGGAGACGCCGGCCCGTCCCTTGGCGGCAGCGGGGGCGTGCACCGTGTGCCAGCCCTCGGGCTCGCGGGCCTCGGCGGGCAGCTGGCCCGGCTCGGCGCGTACCTCCTGGAGGCAGATCACGTCGGCGTCCGTCTCCGCCAGCCACGGCAGGAAGCCCTTCTTGGCCGCGGCGCGCAGACCGTTGACGTTGACGGTTGTCACAGTTAGCACTACTTGCTCCCTCATCGCGCTGGCGGCAGAGCAGCCTACGGGATGAGGGGGAAGAGCGGCGATTCGGCGCTACGCGCGCCGGTGCCCGGCGCGGTGAGCGCCGGGCACCACGGTGCGCCGCCCCGGTCAGTGGCAGATCGAGGAGGCCGGGGTCGCGTACAGGTCGCGGTAGCAGGTCGGCAGCCGGTCGGTGCCGGTCTTGTTGACCGCGGTGATCACGTACCTGCCGTCGCGGTCGCCGAGCAGCTGGTACGGCTTGTGGCCCCACCCGATGGTGCCCGGGTAGTCCTGTTCGCCGCGGCCGTCGCCGTTGGCGCTGTCGTCGTTCGGCGCGCTGCCGAAGCTGACCGGCGGCGCGGGGTCCGCCGGGGCCGCCGCGGCAGCTCCGGTCAGACCGGTTGCGGACAGCGAGAGTACGGCGGCGGCGGTGGCCAGCACGGGACGCAGACGCATGGCATTCTCCTTCGGTTCAGCGTCAGTGGCGCAGCAGCCGTTCCCCGTTGGCGGCCCGTATCGCCCGATCCCGTACCGACACACCCCCATCGGGTGCTTTGGCTCCGCCGAACCGCCGTATGGAAGGGGAGGGCGGGGGCGGGGTCCGGTAGAGGGGCCGCCGGTGTTTCACCTGCCGTTCTCGCCCCGGCGGCCGGACATCCGTACGATTCGGCGGATGGAGATCCGTCCCGTCCCCTATGACCACCCCGACGCCGTCACCCTCGACCGGCTGGTGCAGCGCGAGTACGCGCGGCGGTACGACGACGAGGGTGACGTGACCCCGCTCGATCCGGGGATGTTCCGGCCGCCGCACGGTCTGTATCTGCTCGCCTACGAGGACGGGCGTCCGCTGGCCACCGGCGGCTGGCGGTCCCAGGACACCAACCCCGAGGGGTACGCGGACGGCGACGCCGAGATCAAGCGGATGTTCGTGGTCGAGGAGGCCCGCGGGCGCGGGCTGGCCCGGCGCATCCTCGCGGCCCTGGAGGCGGACGCGCGCGCCGCGGGCCGTACCCGGATGGTGCTGGAGACCGGCACCAAGCAGCCCGAGGCGCTGACGCTGTACGCGTCGTGCGGCTACCGGACGGCGCCGAAATTCGGGCTGTACCGGATGTACGAGGAGAGCCGCTGCATGGCGAAGTCGCTGGTGGAGGGGCCGGTGGCGGATGTGGTGGAGGACGTGCGGGTCTGAGGTCCGGGGCCTGCGCCGGGCTCCCGGGCGGCACACGGAGTCGACATTGACACGTGTCACCGCCGCTCCCCATACTCGTTCCACTAATGAACTAGTGGAAGGGGGGATTCGGGTGAGCGACCCGAGCCCATGGGCCATCGAGGCGTACGGCCTCGGCAAGAAGTACCGCCGCGGCTGGGCCCTGCGGGACTGCTCGTTCCGGCTCCCGGCCGGACACGTCTGCGCGCTGGTCGGCCCGAACGGCGCGGGCAAGTCCACCTTCCTGAGCACCGCCACCCGGCTGGTGCGGCCGACGACCGGCACGCTGCGGCTGTTCGGCGTGCCGGTCAGCGACCCGGCCGTACTGGAACACGTCGCCTTCCTCGCCCAGGACAAGCCGCTGTACGCGCGCTTCACGGTCGCCGAGACCCTGCGGCTGGGGCGGGAACTGAACCCGCGCTGGGACGCCGCGGTCGCCGAGCGGATCGTCCGCGCCGGGCAGATCCCCCTCGACGCCCGTATCGCCACGCTCTCCGGCGGCCAGCGCACCCGGGTCGCCCTCGCCCTCGCCTTCGGCAAGCGGCCGAAGCTGCTCCTGCTGGACGAGCCGATGTCGGACCTGGACCCGCTCGCCCGGCACGAGCTGTCGGGGCTGCTGCTGGCGGAGGCCGCCGAGCACGGCACGACCGTGCTGATGTCCTCGCACCTGCTCTCCGAGATGGCGGACATGTGCGACTACCTGCTGGTGCTCGCGGAGGGGCGGCTGCGGATGGCCGGGCGGACGGATGAGCTGATGCCGGGGCATGTGCTGGTGAAGGGGCTGGCGGAGCAGGGCGGCGGCACGGCCGGGAGCCCCGGTGGCGTACCCGCCGAGCTGGCCGGGCGCCACACCGTCGTCGAGTCCCGCGTCACCGGCCGCCAGTTCACCGCCCTGATCCGCCCCGACGGCCCGCTCCCCGGCACCTGGGAGACGGACGAACCGAGCCTGGAGGAAGTCTTGCTGGCCTATCTGCGCTCGCCGGGGGCACCGCCGCTGATCGCCGAGGAGGCACGGGTGGCACCGGGGTCCGGTACGCAATCGGGTACGGGATCCGGTACCGGCGGCGATCGGGGGGCCGTGGCATGAGCGTCCTCACCCGTACCGCCGGCAGCGCCGGGAACGACGCCGCCGCCCGCCGCGGCGTCCTGCACGGCATGACCTGGCTGGTCTGGCGCCGGCACCGCGGCACCTTCCTCCTCGGCTTCGCGATCACCGCCCTGGCCTGCGCGGCCTTCGCATACCAGCGCATGGGCGTCCTGGACTTCCTCGCAGCGCACCCGCACACCATGGGCCGCTCGTCGAGTGCGGACGGCGAACTGCTGATGCGGTTCCAGGACGCCTTCCACTCGACCTTCAGCGGGGACGTGGGGTTCCTGAAGTCCGTGCCCGTCGTGCTCGGCGTGTTCGTCGGCGTCCCGCTGATCGCCGCCGAGCAGGAACAGGGCACCATCCGGCTGGCCACCACCCAGTCCGTCTCCCGCGGCCGCTGGATCGCGGCGAAGCTGGGCGTGCCGCTGCTGCTGGTGTTCGTGTGCACCTCGCTGATGTCGGCCGCGTTCACCTGGCTGTGGGAGCCGGCCCACGAGCTGGCCGCGTTCGGCGACTGGTACCACGACGGCCTGCTGGAGGTCACCGGCCCGTTCCCGGTCGCGCGCTCCCTGCTCCTGACGGTCGTCGGCATCGCCGTCGGAATGCTCCTGCGCCGTGTCGTCGCCTCGATGGCCCTGCTCTTCGTCTTCGGCTTCGGTACGGGCGTGGTCTGGGCGGAGAGGGTGTGGCCGCTGCTGGCTCCGCTGCGCCGCAAGCTGTACCCGTACGACCAGGGCGACCCGCTGCTGCCCGGCGGCGCCGTACGGATGGACGACTGGCTGGCCACCGCGGACGGCCGGGTCTTCGGCATCGGGACCTGCACCGATGACCCCGGCGAGACGTGCCGCGCGAAACTCGGCATCGTCAACCGGGCCACCGACTATTACGGCTACGACCAGATGGCGGGTATGCAGTGGGCGGGTACCGGCATCCTGGTGGCGCTCGCCGTGGCGGTGACGGTGTTCATCGTGTGGTGGGCACGGCGCCGGCCACTCTGAGCGGCACCGCTTTGACACTCCGTACGAGTGAGCCGATCATCGAGCCGAACCGGACGCCGGGGCACTCATCGCCCCGGTCACGGCGGCCACGAGAGACGGGGAGGTGGTGAACACGGTGGAGTTCCGTATCGACCGGCGCAGCGGCGTCGCCACCTACCTCCAGATCGTCCAGCAGGTCCAGCAGGCCCTGCGGCTGGGCATCCTCGTCGAGGGCGACCGGCTGCCCACGGCCGCGCAGGTCGCGGCCACGACGAAGGTCAACCCGAACACGACGCTGAAGGCGTACCGGGAGCTGGAGCGCGAGGGCCTGGTGGAACCGCGGCCCGGCCTGGGCACGTTCGTGAGCCGGTCACTGGCCCGGCCCGAGTCCGCCGCGGACTCCGACGCGCTGCTGCGCGAGGAACTGCGTACGTGGATGGAGAAGGCCCGTACGCAGGGCCTGACCAGGGAGGACGTACAGGCGCTGCTGAACGCGGTGGTGGCGGAGCGCTATCCGGCCGGTGAGGACGCGGGCGCCTCCGGGCGGTGAGGGTACGGACACCCCCGGCCGGTGAGCGCACGAGCACCTCGCGCCGGTGAGCCCTCAGCGGCTCTCCGCGATCAGCTCTTCCACGTGCTTGCGCACCTCGGCCGCCGGGTAGCGGACGACCTCCTGGCCGAGGCCCGCCAGCGCCGCGTCGGCCGGGCCCCTGGCCGGTTCCGAGACCTCCGCGACCAGGACGGTGCTGCCCGGCGGCACCTCCGCCGCCAGCATGTCCACGGCCGCGTTGTCCGCGCTGGCCCGGCGCGCGTCGTGCGCGCCGCCGAGCAAGCCGCCGGCGCCGAACCCGACCAGCGCGCCCAGCGGCCCGCCCAGCAGTCCGAGGAGTCCGCCGAGCAGCCCGCCGACGGCGAAGCCGCGCGCGGTGCCGGTGTGGTCCTCGTTCTCGGGGAAGGTCACGTTGCCGTCGGTGTCGCGGGCGATCACGGTGGCCTCGCGCAGCGTGATCCGGTGTTCGGCGTCCTCGTGGCGCAGCGCGTTCAGGGCGCGCCGCGCCGCGCCCTCACCGGCGTCGGTGAGGTCCAGGAAGAGCACGTTCTCGTCCATCGCGGTGGCTCCAGTGGTCGGCTGTCAACGGTTGGGTATCTGAACGCCTGCTCCGGGGGCGGGCGTCTCACACCACTCTTGGCGCGACGGGGCCGGTACGCACGTCAGGGGCGGCCCGGGGGCGGCCGGCCGGAGGCAGCGCCCTAGGAGGGCGGCCGGTCTGCGGCAGTGTCCTTCGTGGACGGCCGGTCGGCGGCGGGGCCCTCCGTGGACGGCCGCAGCGCATCGCTCAGGTCCAGCGTCGCCCGCGCGCCCCCGCCTTCCGGATTGGCGAACGTCAGCCGTCCGCTCAGCACCCGCGCCTGCCCGGACGCGATGGTCAGCCCGAGGCCGAGCCCGTGGCCGTCCGAACCGCCGCCCGTACGGAAGCGCTGCGGCCCGTGCGCCAGCAGCGCCTCAGGGAAGCCCGGCCCGCTGTCGCGTACCCGCAGCACACCGCGCTCGACCTCGACGGTCACCGGGGCGGCGCCGTGCCGCAGCGCGTTGCTGATCAGGTTGACGAGAATCCGCTCGACCCGCCGCGGGTCGGTCTCCACCAGCCCGTCCGAGAGCACCCGTACGTCCACGCCCGCCCGGGCGGCCTCCCCCATCGCCTCCCCCATCGCCGCCACCGTCCGCCGCGCCAGCTCGCCCAGCGGCCGCAGCTCCGTGTCCGCCTCCTCGGTGCGCGCGTCCAGCCGCGCCACCTCCAGCACGTCCTCCATCAGCCCCCGTACCCGCTGCGCCCGGTCCTGGACCAGCTCGGTGGGACGCGAGGGCGGCAGCAGACCGGCGGCCGCGACCAGCCCGGCGACGGGGGTGCGCAGTTCGTGGGCGATGTTCGCGGTCACATCGCGCTCGGCCTGGAGGCGGGCGGCCAGCGCGTCGGCCATGGTGTTCACCGCGGTGGTCAGCTGGGCTATCTCGTCCTTGCCGCCGCGCGGCAGCCGCGCGGTCAGGTCGCCCTCGGCGATCCGCTGGGCGGTACCGGCGGAGGCGGTCAGCCGCAGTCCCAGCCGCCGGGCGACCAGCAGGCCGACGACACAGCCCAGCGCGGTGCCCGCGATGCCCGACAGCCACAGGACGCGGTCCAGGCTGCGCAGGGTCTCCCGCTCCCGTACGTACGGGCGCTTGAGCGCGATGACCTCGCCGTCCAGCTCGGTCGCGGCCCACAGGTGCGGCTTGGGCCCGTCGGGTTCGAGGTAGACGCCGCGCTTGCCGTGCGCGACGGCGTCCGCGAGCGGCCCGGGGAGATCGGGCGGATCGACGATCGCCCGCCCGGTGTCGACCCCGGCCGCCCGGTCCTGCACCAGGCTCTGCAGCCGCCCGTCGATCGACTCGGCCGCCAGGTCGAACTGCGCGTCCACGGTCCGGTTGTGCACGAGCACCCCGATGAGGACCGCCACCACGGCAGCCGTGGCGGCGATCGCTATGCCGATCTTCGCGCGCAACCCCATGGCGGTCTAGAACTCCGGGGTGTGCAGGCTGATCCTGCCCAGCTCGGCGGCCTTCTTCGGCGGCAGGCGGTCGGAAACGAGCGTGGCCCGCGTGTAGAACACCGGCCGGTCCTTGTGCTTCGGCCCTTCCTGCTTGAGCAGCCCGCTGAGCGTGACCTTGACCGGGTACGGCTGCCGCTCGCATTCAGGCCGGCACCAGGCGCCGCTGAGCCCTCCGACGGCCTCGGCGGTCGCGTCGCCCCAGGACGTCCAGCGCAGCCCGGTCAGGCTGACCGAGTCGTTGAGCACGAAGGAGGCCGGGCGCTGCAACGGGCGGCGCGCCGCGTCGGAGACGTAGACGGGGTCGGTGACCTCGGCCGGGCCGGCCGGCGGCGAGGGGGACACGGCGGGGCCCGCCACCCGCAGGCCGCGCGGGTCGGAACAGCCGGACAGCAGCAGCGCGGCCGCGGACATCGCGGCGACGCAGGCGGTCGCGGTGAGTGAGCGCACGTGTCCCTCGGTCGGCTGGGTGGGATGCGGGGCGGCACCGGGGTGCCACCGGGGTGCCACGGGTGGGCTTTTACGACAAAGGTAGCCGTGTCCGCCCAGATTGCCCCCACGCTAAGCAGCCGGGTTCACGGCGGTCTCACGGACGTGTAACAGCGTTCCATCGGTGGTCGCGGCGGGGGCCCTTCGTTGGTGGCGGCCCCGCCGGTGACCTCCCGGACCGGCCCCGACCCGGTCCCGTATCGAACCCGCCTCGCCTCCCCGTACCGCCCCCGTCCGACCCCGCTTGACCCTCTCCCCACGTCAGGCCGCAGTCTTTCCCCATACGGCACGGGCCGTACGGCGGCCCCGCGGGCCGTGGCGCGAAAGGCGGTTCCATGGCGTACTCGGTCGGGCAGGTCTCCGGCTTCGCGGGCATCACGGTCCGCGCGCTGCACCACTACGACAGGACCGGCCTGCTCTGCCCCAGCGCCCGCAGCCCAGCCGGTTACCGCCTGTACGACGACGCCGACCTGGCCCGTCTCCAGCAGATCCTCTTCCACCGGCAGCTCGGCTTCGGACTCGACGAGATCGCCGCCATCCTCCGGGACCCGCAGGCCGACGCGCTCGACCACCTCCGTGCCCGGCACCGCCTGCTCAACGAGCAGATCACCGAGCTGAGGCGGCTGGTCGAGGTCGCCGAACGGGCGATGGAGGTGCAGCGTACGGGGGTGCGGCTGACACCCGAGGAACGCTTCGAGGTCTTCGGCGAGGTCACCTTCGACCTCAGTTACGCCACCGAAGCGCACCTGAAATGGCAGCACAGCGAGGGCCACCGGCAGTCCATGGCGCGGGCCGCCGCACACACCAAGGAGGACTGGGCGCGGATCATGGCCGAGGCGGGCGCGTGGCGGCACCGGCTGCTCGCCGCCTTCGATGCCGGGGAGCCCGCCGACGGCGACCGGGCCATGGACCTGGCCGAGGAGCACCGCGCCCACATCACCCGCTGGTTCACGCCGTGCCCCACCGACATGCACGGCCGGATCGCCGACGACTTCGCGTCCGACCCGCGGGCCTTCGCCCTGGTCGTACCGCCGTCCCAGCAGCGCCCCGGCCTCGCCGCGTACCTGCGGACGGCGGTACTGGCCAACGCGATACGCCACGCCCCCACCCCCGCCCCCGGCTCTTCCGAGGCCGTACCGTCCCCTCTCCCCCGACCGGAGCAGTCATGAAGATCCTCATCACGGCGGCCGGTTCGTACGGTGACGTCGCCCCGTACACCGGCCTCGGCGCCCGCCTCCGGGAGGCCGGGCACACCGTCGCGCTGGCCGCCGACGCCTCGTACGCCGAACTCGTACGGGCCGCCGGGCTGGAATTCCGCGAGCTGCCCGCCGATCCGCGGCGGACGGCGGGCGGAACTTCCGACAGGGCCTCCGGCGGAACTTCCGGCGGGCAGCGCGACCTGATGCGCCGGGCCGCCGCCTTCGTCCGCGAACTCGGACCGGGTGTCGCCGAAGCCGCCGCCCAGGGCACCGACCTGCTGCTTCTGTCCGCGACCACCGCCCCGCTCGGCCGGCACGTCGCCGAAGCCATGGACATCCCGTCGCTGGACCTGCCCCTCCAGCCGAACGCCCCCACCGGCGACTTCCCGCCCGTCGTCGCGGGCACCCGCCCGCTCGGCCGCTGGGGAAACCGCGCCGCGGGGCGTCTCTCCCTGCGGGTGGTGGACCGCCTGTACGCGGACGGGGTACGGGAGCTGCGCGCGCGGCTCGGCCTGCCGCCCGCGTCGGCGCGCGCGATACGGCGACGCCGCGGCCAGGACAGCCGCCCGGTGCTGCACGGCGTCAGCCCGTCACTCGTGCCCCGGCCCGCCGACTGGCGCCCCGGCCTGGAGCTGGTCGGCAACTGGTGGCCGTACACCGCACCGGACGCGGCCCTCCCGTCCGCACTGGAGGACTTCCTCGCGGCGGGCCCGCCGCCCGTCTTCGTCGGCTTCGGCAGCATGGCGGCGAGCGGCCGGGAGAGCGGAGCGTCCGAACGGCTCGCGGCGACCGTCGTGGCCGCGCTGCGCCGCGCCGGGGTACGGGGCGTGATCCAGTCGGGGTGGGCGGGCCTCACCGGCGAGAACGGCGAGGCCGGGGCCGAATCCGGTGCCCGGGCCGGTGCCGGGGCCGGAGCCGGGGCCGACATCCTGACCGTCGGCGAGGTCCCGCACGCCCTGCTCTTCCCGCGTACGGCCGCCGTGGTGCACCACGCGGGCGCGGGTACGACGGCCGCCGCGCTGCGGGCCGGTGTCCCGGCGATTCCGGTCCCGGTCACCGCCGACCAGCCGTTCTGGGCCGCCCGGTTGTCCGCGGTGGGCGCCGGCACCGAACCGGTGCCGTTCCGGGCGCTGGCGGCGGAGGACGGCGCCGCTGACCGGCTGGCCCAGGCCATCAGGCGCGCCGTACGGGAACCCTCCTACCGCGATGCCGCCGCCGGACTCGCACGGCGCATGAGCGCGGAGGACGGCGCGGGCGAAGTGCTGAAGGCGGTGGAAAACGGGGGCTGAGGCGGGGCGGGGCGGCCGGGCTGCGGCCGTCCCGCCCGTCCCGCCCCGCCCGTCCCGTCAGCTCTCCGTTCCCCGCGACAGCCGCACCGTCACGATCTGGAACGGCCGCAGCGTCAACGCCACCTGCCCGTCCCGCACCTCACCGACGGCCGGGGCCTGCTCCGCGCTCTCCGACGGCCGCTCCAACAGGTCCGTCTCCGCCGCCGCCACCACCGGGAACCCCGCCGCGAGCGTCGCCGACGCCCGGCCCCCGTGCGACTCGTACAGCCGGACCACGACGTCCCCGCCGCGGTCCTCGGCCAGCTTCACGGCCTCGACCACGACCGCGTCGTTGTCCACGCCGACCAGCGGCTCGACCGGGCCACCGCCCTGGACCGTCCGTTCCGGCAGGTTGATCCAGTGCCCCTCACGTACCGCGTCCCCGACCGCCGCGCCGGGCGCGAGCGCGTACCGCAGCCGGTGGTGGCCCTGGTCCGTCTCCGGGTCCGGGTAGCGGGGCGCGCGCAGCAGGGACAGCCGTACGGTCGTGGTCTGGCCGCCGTCGGGGCGGATGTCGCGGGTGACGTCGTGCCCGTACGTGGAGTCGTTGACGAGGGCCGCGCCCCAGCCCGGCTCCTCGACCTGGATCCAGCGGTGGGCGCAGATCTCGAACTTGGCGGCTTCCCAGGACGTGTTGGTGTGGGTGGCGCGGAAGACGTGCCCGAACTGGGTCTCGGACGCGGACCGGTCGGCCTTCACGTCCAGCGGGAACGCGGCCTTCAGGAACGTCTCGGTCTCCCGCCAGTCCACCTCGGTGTCGATGTCCAGCACCTTGGCGCCGGCCCGCAGCGTCAGGTGCTGTACGACGGTGGAGCCGTGACCGAAGGACCGGGCGACCTTGATCCGTACCTCGTCCGGCCCGGCGGCGTCGACCGTCAGCTCGTCCACGGCCACCAGGTCGGTGACGTTGTGCCGGTAGAACTCGTCCACGTCCCAGGCGTCCCACATGTTGGGGAAGTCGGGGTGGATCTGGAGCAGGTTGGCGGCCGCGCCCGGTGCGACGGCCTCGCGTCCGGCCTCGATGTCATATGCCGACACGACCAGCCCCCGTGCGTCGACGTCGACGCGCAGCCGGTCGTTGGCGAGCCGGTGGCCGCCGGTGGCCCGGCCGTCCACGGTCAGCGGCTCGACCGTCACCGGACTCACGGAGACGGGCGCGCCGCCCTGCCCGGGAGCCGGCTGCGCGCCACCCGCCGGGACGCCGCCGCGCGCGTGCGGCGCCGCGTTGAAGACGATCTCCCGGTCGCCCGGCCCGGCCAGCGCGGTCTGCGCGGCGAGCACGATGGCGGTCAGCTCCTCGCGGACCCGCGCGTACGTGTCGCGGGCCTCCCGGTGCACCCAGGCGATCGACGAGCCGGGCAGGATGTCGTGGAACTGGTGCAGCAGCACCGTCTTCCAGATCCGCTCCAGGTCCTCGTACGGATAGGCGTGATCCGGCACCCGTACGGCAGCGGTGGCGGCCCACAGTTCGGCCTCCCGGAGCAGCGATTCGCTGTGCCGGTTGCCCTGTTTGGTCTTGGCCTGCGAGGTGTACGTGCCGCGGTGCAGCTCCAGGTACAGCTCGCCCGCCCACACCGGCGCGTCCGGGTACTCCGCGTGCGCCTTCTCGAAGAACGCGGCGGGCCGTTCGATCTCCACCCGGGGCGAGCCCTCCAGGTCGCGCAGCCGGGCGGCGCGGGCCAGCATCTCGCGGGTGGCGCCGCCACCGCCGTCGCCCCACCCGAAGGGCGCCAGCGACCGGGAACCCCGGCCCTTCTCACGGTAGTTCCGCGCGGCGTGCGCCATCTCCTTCCCGCCGAGATCGGAGTTGTACGTATCGACCGGCGGGAAGTGGGTGAAGACGCGGGTGCCGTCGATGCCCTCCCACCAGAACGTGTGGTGCGGGAACCTGTTGACCTGGCTCCAGGAGATCTTCTGCGTCAGGAACCACGTCGAGCCCGACAGCTTCACCAGCTGCGGCATGGCCGCGGTGTAGCCGAAGGAGTCCGGCAGCCACACCTCCTTCGTCTCGATCCCGAACTCGTCGAGGAAGAACTTCTTGCCGTACAGGAACTGCCGGGCCATCGCCTCGCCGCCGACCATGTTGGTGTCCGACTCCACCCACATGCCGCCGACCGGCACGAACTGCCCCGCGTCGATCTTCGCCTTGACCCTGGTGAACACCTCCGGCCGGTGCTCCTTGATCCACGCGAGCTGCTGCGCCTGCGACATGGCGAAGACGAACCCGGGGTGCTGGTCCATCAGGTTGACCATGTTGGACGACGTACGGGCCACCTTGCGGACCGTCTCGCGCAGCGGCCACAGCCAGGCGGAGTCGATGTGCGCGTGGCCGACCGCGCTGACGCGGTGGGCCGAGGCGTGGGCGGGCGCCGCGAGGACGTCCGCGAGCTGCTCACGCGCCCGCGCGGCCGTACCGGGAACGTCCTTCAGGTCGACCGCGTCCAGGGCCCGCTCGACGGCGCGCAGGATGCCGTGGCGGCGTGCGTCGGCCACGTCCAGCTCCCGCATCAGGCTGCCCAGCACCTCCAGGTCCTGGACGAGTTCCCAGACCTCGGTCTCGAAGACGACGAGGTCCATTCGCCGCAGCCGGTACAGCGGCGCGTGGCTCGCGGTGAGCCGATCGCCCTCGTAGGTGGGCCGGTGGTCCGCCAGCACCGGGTTGGAGGCCGCCTCCACGTACAGCTCGACCTCCTCGCCCCCCGCCGCCGGAGCCGCGACCCGCACCCAGTCGTTGCGCGGGTTGAGCCCCTTCACCGCCGTACCGTCCGCCCGGTAGACCAGGCCCTCGCACTGGAAGCCGGGCATGTTCGCGTCGAAGCCCAGATCCAGTACGGCTTCGACGGTGCGCCCGGCCCACTCCGCCGGTACCTGCCCGGTGACCCGGAACCAGGTGGTGCCCCAGGCCGGCCCCCACCCCTCCCCGGTCTTCGCCGGCTCGTACGCGGCGGCCAGGCCCTCGGCCGGCGGCACCGGCTCACCCGGCGCCTCCCAGCGCTCGACCGTCAGCGGCACGGACCGGCTGCGGACGGCGGGCACGATGCGGTCGGTCAGGACACGGCGTAGACGGTGTTCCACGATGCTGCGGTCGTCGTGCATGGGGGCGCTCCGGTCGGTGTAGGCGGGTACGGGCGGACGAGCAGGCGTGCGGTGATACGCGTCCTGCGGGGTTTCTGCCCCTCGGGCGCGTGGCTTACCGGGTGGCTTGCCAGTCGAAATCCGCCGAGGCTGCCGTCGACGACGTGTACGGCTCGCCGACCGCCCGCACTTCCAGCCGCGTCCCCGGCTCGCCGGACGTACGCCGCAGCGCGGGCAGGTGGAAGGCGGTGCCGCAGGTCCCGCCGAGGAAACGCCGCTTCCCGTCCGGGAGGGCCTGGTGGATCTCGTAGTGCCGTACGGGCACGCCCTTGGCCGACAGCTTCCAGGTGAGCCGGAGTTCGGCCACGCCGTCGCCGGTGACGCGCGATGCGGATATTCGCAAGGCGCTCGGCGGTGCGGGAGTGTGCGCGGCCGGGTCGCCGTCGCGTACGGCAAGGGCGCCGAGCCGCCAGCGGACCGGGCCGCCGCCGGGGGCGCTCAGCCGCACGCCCAGCGCGTACGCGGTCCGGTCTGGCCCGTCCCCGATCCGTACGGTCGAGGTGACCCAGCCGTCCGCGGCCCGCACGGTCCGGGCCGGGAGCCGGCGGAACGCCGGCCGCCCGCCCGCCTTCGCGGGTTCCGCGTACGCCACGGCCGCCTCCACGGTGACCGCCGCCGAACCCTCGTCGGCGCGGTGGGTGATCTCCAGGACCGTGTCGGCGCGGAGCGGCAGCCGGGTCCGGTACAGCTCCAGGGTCACGGGCCGGGCGAGCCCGCCGTCTGCGCCCTCCACGAGCAGGCTGCTGCCGCCCCGCCAGGCCGCACCGAAGTCGAAGCCGACCGCGGGCCGCCGGAAGGTTTCGCCGCCGTCCGCCCACAGTGCCCAGCGCCGCCCCGGAAGCCGGTCCTGGAGGCCGAGGTGGTTCCACTCGGCATCGCCGGAGCGCACCCCGCCCTCGTACCAGGCCGTGCCGTGACCGGTGTTGAAGGTGGTGGCGAACGGGACGGATGTGACGGTGGAGCGATCGGCGACCGTACGGGCCGCGGGCCGCCAGGAGCCCGGCCCGGCGGGCGCCGACGGGTCGGTGTTCTGCCCGCCCCAGAACCGGTCGTCGCGCGCGTGGAACGGCCCGGGCGCCTCGCCGGACCGCCGCGTCCACTCCGGCCGGTAGAGCCCGTAGGACACCACGTGGTCACGGCCCTCCGGCACGAAGGCGTCCCAGTTCACGTACGTGTCCCAGCCGCGGGCCTCGACATCGACACCGGCCCACAGCTCGTACGGCGAACGCCCCAGCCGCCGGGCGTACGCGGCCGACGACACCAGCCGGGCCGTGCTCCACCGGAAGTCCACGAACACCGTGTCGGACAACTTCTCGGCGCCGCGCTGGAAGAACATCGCGTTCTTGTCGTTCAGCGCGCCCTGCCAGCCGACCCGGCCGTCCGCGTTGAACGCGTCGTACCAGGTGATGCGCAATTCGGGTGCTCCCTTGCGCAGAGCCTGCACGAAATCGGCGAACTGCCGGGCCAGCGCGGGATCACCGCCGTCGGTCTCACCGTTCAGGAACCAGCCGTCGAAACCGTACGTACGGGCCACCTGGATCAGTTTGTCCGCCAGCGGAAAGCGGCCGAGCGCGTCCTTCTGGACCAGCTCGCGCGTCCACGCCAGCTCGCCTCCGTACGCGGTGGGCGGCAGGAAGACGTTGCCCAGTACGGGCACGCCGTTACGGTGTGCGGCGTCGGTGACCGGGGCGTTGGGGGCGAGGATGATGCCCTCGCCCGACGAGCCGCCCCAGAAGACCAGTTCATCGAGGTAGGCCCAGTGGGAGAGGGCGTAGAAGTCCGCCTTGGCACTGCCCTGCGAGGGGTTGCCGGCCGTCCCCGCGAAGGAGACGAGCGCCGAGATACGGGCCTGTCCGGCGCGGGCGGTGGTGTTGGCGGGCACCGGCGTGAAGCGCTTCGCCAGCGGCACGGTCGCGGTGTTGTACGGCAGGTCAGCGTCATCCTGCGGCCGCCAGCTCTTCAGGCTGCGCCACACCGCGCCCGGGTCGGGCTCGCGGCCCTCGGGGAAGCTGTCGGGGAACCAGTAGGACGCGTACGGCTGAAGCGAACCGGCACCGGCCGCCGCCGGGCCCGGTGCCTGCGTCCGTCTCGCCGCACCGGTGGCATCCGCCCGTACGGCCGCCCCGGCGCTCCCCGCCGTCAGCGGCAGCGCCAGCCCCGCCCCCGCCACCGCGGCCCCGGCGACCAGCCCGCGCCGCGACACCCCGCGCTCCGCGCCCCTGCCCCGCCCCGCATCACGTCGTACGTCCATTGCGTCCTCCACCGCTCGTCCCGCTCGCTCTCCGGTCATGTCCGCGCCCGTACCGCCTCGCTCCTCACGTCACGTCCGACGGCCACACCACCTCCGTGATCCCCCGGCTCTCCAGGTGCGCGGCGTCCCGCGACCGGCCCGCCAGCACGGCTGCCGCCCGTACGCCCTGGTCTGCCAGCCGCGCCCACGCCTCGAAGAAGGGGCCGCCCGGCGCGCACACGGACCGGTGCGGCGCCGTGTCCTCCGCCCCCGCGTCCAGCGCGAGCGCGGTCGTACGGCGTACCGGACGGGGCGGCGCGGCCCGCAGCCGGGCCGTCGCCTCGGCCACCGCCCGCCCCGCCGGCTTGACCTCGCCGTCCGAGGTGAGCAGCCCGAGCCCGTACTCCAGCTCAGGGAAGTCCGCCAGCTCCCGCGACACGTCGTGCGAGCACCACCAGGTGATGCCGGAAAGCCCCTCGCAGGTCAGGGCGTTGTCGATGGTGGCGGTGGCGAACTCGGCGGCGTGCTCGGGCGGTACGAGCGGGGCGGGCGCGCCGACCTCCTGGAGCCAGACCGGGCGCGCCGGGCCGTCCGCCCACGCCGTGGCCACCTGGATCAGGTACTCGGCCAGCCGCACCGTGGCGGTGCCGTCGTGGCCGTGCCGCTGGGCCGTGCCGTTGAACACCCAGGAGTGGATGGTGGTGCCCCGGCCCAGGCGCGCGGCCTGCGCGGGTGTGAAGGGGTGGCCGTCCTGGAACCACACCGCGTCGTACTCGGCGTGGGTGTGCAGCCGCCCTGGTGCGGCCCGCTCACACACCTCCAGCAGCCGCGTCAGCCACTGCCCGGCCTCCTCGTACGTGCACGGGTCGGGGTCCGGGTGCGGCGGACCCGAGAACTGGTTGACCTCGTTTCCCAGCGTCATACCGAGGAAGTTGGGACGCCCTGCGAGGGAGGAAGCGAGGGTTTCCAGATACCGGGCCGTGCCGTCGATCGCATCCGGGTCGGTGAACATGTTCCGCCGGTGCCAGGTGCGCAGCCAGGACGGTACGAAGTCGAAGCTGGACAGATGCCCCTGGAGGGCGTCCACGGCAACGTCCAGGCCGCACCGCGCGGCCGCGTCCACCAATTGCCCGAGCTGTTCGACGGCGCGCGGGCGGATGAGGGAACGATTCGGCTGGAAGACGGGCCAGAGGGCGAACACCCGGACGTGATCCAGGCCGAGGGCCGCGAGCGCGTCCAGGTCGCGGCGTACGTCGTCGAGGTCGAAGTCCAGCCAGTGATGGAACCAGCCGGTGCGCGGGGTGTAGTTGGCGCCCATGCGGGGGGTTGTTTCCGGGGCGGCGGGCCGGGGTGGGGGCTGAGACGGGGATGGGCTGGCAGCCGTAGCGGCAGGCGTCGTCACGTCGATTCCCTTCACGTCTTCAGCGCCCCTTCGCCCACGCCCCGGAAGAAGAACCTCTGCAAGGCGAAGAACAGCGCCATCATCGGGATCAGCGCGGCCATCGCGCCCGCCGCGATCAGCCGCTGGTCATTGACCGTGGTCGCTCCGGCCAGCGATTTCAGTCCGAGTTGCAGGGTGTAGTGATCGCTGTTGGTCAGCACGATCAGCGGCCACAGGAAGTCGTCCCAGGCGCCCATGAAGCTGGTCAGACAGACCACCGCCAGCGCGCCCTTCGCGGCCGGCACGAACACCTTCGTGAAGCGCTGCCACTCGTTGGCCCCGTCCAGGACCGCGGCCTCCTCCACCTCCTTCGGTACGGCGAGGAAGGCGGCCCGCATGATCATCAGGTTGAGCACGGAGACCGCGCCGGGCAGCCAGACGCCGACCAGCGTGTCCACCAGCCCCATGGACCGGACCGTGAGGAACATCGAGATCATCACGGACTCGAAGGGGAACATCAGCGTCGCGACCAGCACCGTGAAGACGATCCGCCGCCCGCGCCACCCGGCCCGGGACAGCGCGTAGCCGCCCATGGCGGCGAACACGCAGTTGGAGGTGACGGCCAGCGCCGCGACGATCAGCGTGTTGCCGACGTAGTGCAGCAGGGGGAAGGACTCAGCGACCCGTACATAGTTGTCCAGGGTCGGCTGGCTGGGCAGCACACCCCCGTACACATCCTCCCCGCGCCCCTTCAGCGACGTAAGGAACTGCCAGACGATGGGCCCCAGCATCACCACCAGCATCAGGCACAACGTCAGGTAGCGGCCGGTCAGCCCGATGACCGCCTTGCGGCCGCGGCCCGCGACCGGGGCGCGCCGGGCCCGCCGTACACCTGGCGAGGACAGAACGGTCACCTCTCGTCTCCCTTCGACAGCCGGTGCCCCAGCAGGCTGAACGCCAGCGTCAGCAGGAACAGCAGGATCGATACGGCCGCCGCGTAACCGGTCTCGCCCGCGAAGCCCAGCCCCACCTGCCGGATCAGGAACGGCAGCGTCCGGGCCCCGCCGCCGGGGCCGCCGCTCTCCCCGCCGAGGATGTAGATCTCGGTGAACACCCGCAGCGCGGAGATCGCCGACAACGTCCCGACCAGCAGCATCATCGGCTTCACGCTGGGGATGGTGATGCTGAAGAACCGGCGCAGGGCGCCGGCGCCGTCGAGTGCGGCGGCCTCGTACAACGACGCCGGCACGTTCCCCAGCGCCGCGAGGTAGAAGACCATGTAGTAGCCCAGGCCCTTCCAGACCGTGACGATCATGGCGGACACCAGCAGCATCGTGGAGTCGGTCAGAAACGGGATCGGCCCGGAGATCAGCTGAAGCTTCTCGAACACGGTGTTGACCAGTCCGTCACTGCGCAGCACCCACTGCCAGATCAGCCCGACCACGACCGCCGAGGCGATGACCGGCGTGTAGAAGGCGGAACGGAAGAAGCCGATCCCGGGCACCTTACGCTGCACGAGGACGGCCAGCGCCAGCGGCAGCAGCACCAGGCAGGGCACGACGACGGCCAGGTACACGACGCTGTTGACCGTCGCCGTCCAGAAGTCCGGATCATCGAGCGCCCGCCCGTAATTCTCCAGGCCGACGAACCGGCCGCCGCGCAGGATCTGCGCGTCGGTGAGGGACAGGATGACCGTGTTGACGAACGGCCAGAGGCTGAACAGCACCACCATGACCAGCCCCGGCAGCAGGAACAGGTACGGCGTCCACCAGCGGCGGTGCACGAGGCCGGGCTCGGTGTCGAGGGCTTTGGCGCGGCGTCGGGTGGCGCGACGGGTTGCGCGGCGGGCGGCGCGCCGGGCGGGGTGGGCCGGGTCCGCGGGGGGAGGCGGGGCGGCCCCCGCTGTCTCCGCTACCCCTCCCGCCCCCTCCGTACCGACTGCCCTAGCTGATCCAGCTGCTCCAGCTACTCTCTGCTGCCCAACCGCCCCATCCACGCGCTCGGTGTGTGTCATCACCGATCACTACCGCTTCTGCTTCTGCTGCTCTTGTTGCTTCTGCTGCTGCGCGAGGATCTTGTTGGCCGCTTCCTGCGCGTTCTTGACCGCCGTCGCGGGGGCCTCTTCCCCCTTGATCCCCTTCTGCATCTCCCGCACCACCGCGTCGCCGACCTGAGTGGTCCACTCCACCGGCGTATTGGCGTCCAGCTGCGCCGACTTCAGCTCCTCGGCGCCGATGTTCCGCGCCAGGGTCTCGGGGTCCTTGCCGTCGCCCCGGTCGGCGAAGTACGGGTCGGCCAGGCCCTTCGCGTTCGACGGGTAGATCGTCACCTGCTTCGAGAACGCCACCTGGTTCGGCCCGTTGGTCACCCATTTGGCGAACTCCGCTGCCGCGTCCGGATGCTTGGTGTCCTTGCGTACGCCCAGCGACTGCGTATAGATGCCGATGTGCTTCAGCGTCCCGGTGACGGCCGGGGCCACCTGCGTCTTCGTGTACGCGGACGGGGAGTTGCGCTTGATGTCCTTGATGACGCCCGGCGACCCGGGCCCGAACACCAGCTTCCCCGCTCCGTAGAGCTGCGCGAGATCGTCGGCCTTGGTCAGCGACTCCTTCGGCATCGCCCCCATCGCGTACAGCTTCTTCATCCGCTGCACCCACTCGACGGCCTTGGGCGTGTCGAAGGCGAACGCGTCCTTCTCCTTGTTCAGGATCGGCACGCCCATCTTCTGCCAGTCGCCGGGCAGCCGCCCCTTCGGATCCGCCATGAACGCGCTGTACCGGCCGCCCGAGGCCTTCGCGATCCGCTCCGCCTGGTCGAAGAACTGCTCGACACTGGTGGGCGGCTTGTTAACGTCGAGCCCGGCCTCGGCGAACAGCTCCTTGTTGTACGTGAGGATCTCGGGCGTCACGTACCAGGGGTACGCGTAGACCCCGTCCCCCTTGCCCGGCAGTTTGTACTGCTCCCAGGCGCCCGGTACGTACTGCTTCGCGACCTTCGGGTCCAGCTGGGTGACGTCCGCGAGCATCCCCCGGTCGCCGAGCAGCTGGAAGGAGTCGGTGTTCAGATTGACCACGTCCGGCAGCCCGCCGGCCTGCGCGTCCGCGACGAGCTTCTCGTTGTAGCCCTCGCCGGGCACGTCCTCCCAGGTCACCTTCACGTCCGGGTACTTCTTCTCGAACGCGTCGATGACGCCCTGCACGTACGTGGTGAAGGTCGGCTTCAGCTGCAGCGTACGGAAGGTGATCTCGCCGGAGATCTTGCCGGTCCGCTTCGGCTGCCCCTCAGCGGCGGAGGAGCCCTCGGCACCACCGACGCCGCAAGCGGCCGTGGCGGACATCAGGCCGACGGTAAGGGCGGAGGCAAGCACGAACCGGAAACGGCCGTACCGGCGATATCCGACGTGATGGATGCGATGGATGCGATGGATGTGCTGAACGCGCTGTACGTGCTGATCGCGCTGAACGTGCTGAACGTTGCGTACGGGAGCCAAGTGCCTGCGCATCATGGTCACTCCTGCGTCGGGGAAACGCTTCTGCCCGGGAGGCACGCCCCGTACGGGAGCGCTCCCGCATCGGGAATCCGCGAGGAAACAGCAAAGAACCACGCACGGACCGGCACACGCCCGGCCGCGCCGCCGGATGGCGGTGCCAACGTTGTCGCCCGCTCCCGCTCCCGTCAATGCACAAGCCCCAACTTTCCCCTTCGCACTTCCTCTTCACCCTCACCTCCCCTTCCCTCCGCCTCTCCCCCACCCTCCCTCCATCCCCCTCCCCGCCTGCACTAATGCGCTAAAGCCAACTCCCCCCACCCTCGCCATCTCAATTCCGTAACTCCCGTAACACCAACCGCTAGTTCACGCCCCCAACCACCTCCCACAGAGCGATTGACTTCCACCGCCCACGCCGTGATCCTGAACGCCCTAATGCGCTTTAGCCCGGCGGACTAATGCGGTTTAGCCGCAGCGCCGTCCGTACCATCGGCCCGGGCCGACCGGAGGAGCTGACCGACGACATGACCACCGGCCCCCCGGGCGCGAACACCGACGGCCCGCGCCTCCCCACGAGTCCCCCACGCCGCCGCCCGACCATGAAGGACATCGCCGAACGCGCCGGCGTCTCCCCCTCCGCCGTCTCCTTCGCCCTCAACGACCGCGACGGCGTCTCCCCCGGCACCCGCGCCCGGATCCGCGAGGTCGCCGAGGAACTGGGCTGGCAGCCCAACAGCGCCGCCCGCGCCCTGTCCGGCGAACGCTCCGACTGCGTCGGACTCGTCCTCGCCCGCCCCGCCCACACCCTCGGCGTCGAGTCCTTCTTCCTCCAGCTGGTCTCCGGCATCCAGGAGACCCTGTCCGCCCGCCGCGTCGCCCTCCTCTTCCAGGTCGTCGAGGACCTGGACACCGAGTGCGCCACCTACCGCCGCTGGTGGGCCGAACGCCGCGTGGACGGCGTCCTGGTCGTGGACCCCCGCACCGAGGACCCCCGCCCGGCCCTCCTCACCTCCCTCACCCTCCCCGCCGTCGTCATCGGCGACACGCGGACGGGAGCGAACCCAGCGTCAGAGGCGCCACCCCTCCCTCCCCCTCCCCCGCCCCTCTCCACCATCTGGGCCGACGACGGCGCCGCGATGCGGTCGATCATCGACCACCTGTACGAACTCGGGCACCGCCGCATCGTGCACATCGCCGGCCTGCGCGGCCTCGCCCACACCGAGCGCCGGGTCGCGGCCCTGCGCGCCGAGGCCGCCCGCCTCGGCCTGGACGCCGCCGACGTCCGCTCCGTCTCCACGGACTACTCCGACGAGCAGGGCGCCGAGGCCACCCACCGCCTCCTGGCCGCCGCCCGGCCGCCCACGGCGATCGTCTACGACAACGACGTGATGGCCGTGGCCGGGGCCGCCGTGGCCGCCGGGCGCGGCGTCTCCGTACCCGCCGCCCTGTCCATCGTGGCCTGGGACGACTCCCCCCTGTGCCGCGTCACGCACCCCCGCCTGACCTCGCTCGTCCGCGACACCGCCGGATTCGGCCGCCTGGCCGCCCGGGAACTGCTGTCCCTCCTCGACGGCGCCCCCACCCGCCGCCTCCAGGCCGAGCTCCCCCACCTCGAACACCGCGAGAGCACCACTCGCGCGCCCTGATTCCCCCTTCATCCCGACTCACTCCAGTTACCACCCGGTACGGGGAACCTCTCCGCCGTTCGGGCGCCCCCCGCGCGTTTCCGGATGCGCCCGCCCCTCGCAGGGCGTGTCCTCACAACTATGAACTGGCTCCGCAGACGACTCCTGCTGCACGGCGTGGTGCCGGTGGCCCTCGGCACCGTCCTCGGCCTGACCGCGACCGAGGCGGTCCCGGCCGTGGCGGCGGGCCCCTGGACCCGTCCGATCGCCGTCAATGCCCGCATCAGCTCGCCCTACGGCGTCAAGGGACACTGGGCCGCCGGCCACCACACCGGTGTGGACTTCGCCGTCCGCACCGGCACCCCGGTCTCCTCGGTCGGATCCGGCACCGTCGTCCTGGCCAAGCGCTCGGGCGATTACGGCCTCGCCGTCACCATCCACATGACCGACGGGTACTACACCCTCTTCGGCCACCTCTCCCGCATCACGGCCCGCGTCGGCCAACGCGTACGGGCGGGCACCCGCATCGGCTACAGCGGCGCCACCGGCCGCACCACCGGCCCCCACCTCCACTTCGAAGTCCGCAAGACACGCAAGTACGGCTCCGACATCAACCCCCTCACCTACCTGTCCCGCCGCGGCATCCGCATCAACCAGCGCTCCCTCCCCTTCTGGCCCTCTTGACCCTCCTGACCCCCACCACCCCCGTACCGCCCCACGGGTCGCTCCGCGCGCACCCCCGAAGCCACCACCCGGGTCCTGTCACACCCGCCCTTTCCCCCCTCCCGCCGTACCACCACGACCGCCGCCAAGCTCACACCCAGCCCGACTGCAGTCTGCGGGCCGAACGGCTCCCCGAACATCACGGCGCCCCACAGGGCGGTCACCGGCGCCATCAGGAACATGAGCGTGTTGACCTTGGTGACGCCTGCCCGGCGGAGGATCAGCCAGTACAAGCCGTAGCCGCCCAGCGTGGACAGAAGGACGAGCCAGCCGACCGCCAGCCAGAAGGAAGCGTCGGCGGGCGGTGTCGCGGCCCCTTCCGCCAGCGCCAGCCCGGAAAAGATCACGGCGCTGGTGGCGCAGTGGACGGTCATCGACACCACCGGAGCGACCCGGGTAGCCGACCGGCTCTCCAGGAAGGTGGCCGCCACCAGCGCGAACATCCCGAGGAACGGCACCGCGTAGGCCCACCCGGCCGCGTTGCCCCCGGCCCCCGCGTCGGCCGTGGTGACGATGACGACGCCGCCCACGCCCAGGCACAGACCCGCCCACTGCCGGCCCGTCACGTACTGGCGCAGCAGCGGCCCGGCGAGCGCGCCTGCCACCAGCGGCTGGGTGCCGTCGATCAGAGCCGTGGTGCCGCTGCTGACTCCGAGCTGGATCGCGTAGTAGACGGTGAGCAGGTACCCGCTCTGCGACAGCGCCCCGATCGTCACCTGCCGCGCCACGTCCCGCGCCGTCAGCCCCCGCCACGACCGCCGGGCGACGACGGCCGCCACCACGATCAGCACCACGGCCAGCGGCAGGAAGCGCCACATCAGTACGGTGACCGCCTCCGCGCTCCCCGCCCCCAGCTTCGCACCGATGAACCCGGAGCTCCAGCACACCACGAACCCGGCCGAGACCAGCAGCCCCACATCCCTCACCCACCTTCCAACTAAACCGATCTGTCTACCTCCACCTCCGCACTATACAGATCGGTATACTCACTACAGCGCCCCGATGCCCCACTCCCTCCCTCTCCCCCCGCCCCCTCCACCACCCACCCCAAGGACCCGACATGCCCCCAACCCCCACCCCAAACCCCACCCCTTCGGAGCCCACCCCTTCGAAAGCCACCCCTACGAAGGCGCCCGCCCCGAAAACCCCCACCCCGGAAGGCCCTGACCCCACTCCGAACTCCCCGCACCGCGTCATCATGACCCCGGGCGCGCTGCGTGTGCGCACGGCCGCCGCCAAGCTGTTCTACGAACGCGGCATCCACGCCGTCGGCGTCGACCTGATCGCAGCGGAGGCCGGGGTCACGAAGAAGACGCTCTACGACCGGTTCGGCTCCAAGGAACAGATCGTCGTGGAGTACCTGGCCGAACGCGACGAACGCTGGCGCGCGTTTCTCGGCGAACACCTCGTCGCCGCGGGCCCCGACCCGGCCGCCCGCATTCTGGCCGTCTTCGACGCCTCACACGCCTGGTCCGTGGAGCACAGCGCCAAGGGCTGCAGCATGGTCAAGGCGCACGCGGAGATCAGCGACCCGGCCCACCCGGCCTACCCGATCATCACCGGCCAAAAGGCCTGGATGCTCGCACTGTTCACCGACCTCGCCCGGGCCTTCGCCGCCCCGGCTCCGGGCCGCCTGGCCCGCACCCTCCTACTCCTCCACGAAGGCGCCCTGGTCGCACACGGCCTCGCCGTCTTCCCCTCTCCCATCCTCGAAGCCCGCAACCAGGCCCAATCCCTCCTCCCCACCTGACGCCCCCTCAGCCCACATCCCTCCCCCTCCCTCCCCCTTACCCCTCCCGCTCCGGTAGCCCCTCGACTTCCGCCCGGTCGTACCGGCCGAGCCGCCCCGGCACCAGACCGTTCCGCTCCGCCGTCACCTCGAACCTCCCGGCCGACCACCCCAGCAGCGCCGCGGCCTCCTTGGCCGTCACACTCCGCTCCATCCACCGCTGTCGGTCCCCCACCACGCCGGCGACCAGCTTCCCGTCCAGCCCGTCAAGGCTCTCCAGGCTGTACATCGGATACCCCCGGAACTCCCCCACCGGCCGAAGATGACCCTCCCCCGCCAGAACCCGCACGTCCTCCCGCTCGACCTCCAGCTCCGTACGCTCGGCCAGGTGCTTCGCCGCGTCGATCGACCCCAGCCCGGGGTGGTCACCCAGCGCTTCCCGAATCTCCTCCACCCGGTCCCGCACCCCCTCCACGGCCTCCCGCGACCAGCGCTTGCCGTCCACGTCCGGCGACGGGATCATCTCCCGCTGCTCGGCCCGGCCGACCTGCCACCGCTGAAGCCCCAGCTCACTCGCCAACTGGTGCGGCCCAAAAGACTCCCCCTTGACCGGCTTACGACGCCCGGCCTTACCGGCATCCAGCGCCATCACGTAGTTCTCGTCCCCCACCACGGCCAGGATCTCCTCGACCCGGTCCGGCAGCGTCCTGGCCACCCCTTCCGACCACCGCTCGTCCCCCACGTCCGGAGGCGGAATCAGCCCCCTGGTCTCGGCACGCCGTACATGCCGCGGCTCGATCCCCAGCCACTCGGCCAGCTGATGCGGCCCGAACGCCCTTTCCTTGGCCATGCGCCCTCCCGTCGCCACCGCCATCGGATACCCGATCACGTACCCCCATGACGAGACCCCACCGGCCCCGCGAAGACCAACTTTAGGCTCCTGCACCGTCATTCAACTTGCCCTGTGGATATCCGTGCTCCGGCGGCGGGAAGGGCATCGGAACACCCGAGTCGTGAACGGTGGCATTGCGCGTCGCGAGGCCCAATGAGCCTGCCGTTGCAGGCACTCGGGGAACACGGCGGCAAGCGTCGCCACCAGACCGCCGGCGGTATGCGCGCCGAGGTACGCCATCAATTGACCGCGTAGAGCGTCCACAGGCGCACGGCTTGCCCGGGGCCGGTCGCGTGGGTGTTCACACCGGCTCGACGCCGCGCGCGATCCGCACTGATACAGATCGTCAACTGATCGGTTCTCACAGGACTGGTCGCTGTGCTGGTCCTGCATAGGGTTTCAAGGAGACGGCAGTGCGGCATTCGCGGACTGCCGTCCGCTGCCGCGCCGCGTGTTCAGGCGCACCCTCAAGCCCGAAGGAAACACATCCATGCGCGCCCTTGTGGTCGATCACGGCAAGGCCGGACCCGTCCGGTTCGCCGATGTCGATGAGCCCGTGCCGTCCAGCGACGAGGCGTTGGTCAAGATACGGCACATCGGTCTCAACTTCGGAGAGCTGAATTACGTGGACCAGTGGCCGGCCGGCGCTGTGCACGGTCACGACGCGGCCGGCGTCGTGGTGCGCGCCGCGTCCGACGGCTCGGGGCCACCCGAAGGTACGCGCGTCGTGCTGGGGATGTCCGGCCGCGCGTGGGCGGAGCGGGTGGCAGTCAGCCCCGCCTCGCTCGGCACCGTCCCCGAGGGCGTGCATCTGGCCGACGGTGCCGCGCTGGGGATCGCCGGAGTCACCGCACTGCGGGTGCTGCGCAAGCGTTCCCTGCTGGCGCGCAACGTCCTGGTCACCGGCGCCAGCGGGGGCGTGGGGCACTTCGCCGTCCAGCTGGCGGCGCTGGCAGGCGCCCGGGTGACGGCACTCGTGGGTTCGCCGGGCCGGGCCGCCGGACTCCGGGAACTCGGGGCCGACAAGGTTCTGACCGACCTGGCCGAGACCGAGGACCGGTTCGACCTCGTACTGGACACGGTCGGTGGGCCGCTGGTGGCCCAGGCGTGGAGTTTCCTCGCCGAGGGCGGCACCATCTACCTGGTCGGTTACTCCTCGGGGCAGGACACCACGTTCCCGTCAGGGTCCTTGTTCGGCTTCGGCGAGCCCCGCACCATCGCCACCTACGGCGACATGACGCCGACCAGCGGGGAGCTGACGGACCTGCTGGGCCTCATGGCCGCCGGGAGGCTCTCGGCACCGGTCGGACTGCGAGGCAACTGGCAGGACGTCAACGACGCCGTCCGGGCACTGTTCGCGCGGAAGGTGCACGGAAAGATCGTTCTCGACGTGGTCTGACACCCGTAGACGAGAATAAGACGATGGACGTACTCGCGGAGGCCTTGCGTGTATCGGGTGCGCGAGGGGCGCTCGGGGTCGTACTGAAGGCCGGAGGAACCTGGGGCCTGCGGCTGGACTCCTCTCCGGCAGCGGCACTGCACGTGGTGTCCCGTGGCACGATGTGGCTCCATGTCCCGGGCGGGAGACCCCTGGAGGTGCAGGCGGGAGACGCCGTCCTGTTGTCGCCGGGCACCGCCCACGGGATAGCCGGCGGGTCCCGTACGACGATGAGCCCCTGTGACCGGAAGGCGACGGTCCAGGCCCTCACCGACGGCAGCCCCCTGCACCTGGGCTCGACGCCGGCGCAGACGGAAGTGCTGGTCCTGCGCTATGAGCAGGACCCGGAGGTGAGCACGCCGGTGCTCACCTCCCTCGTCAGACCGATGCACGTGACAAGCCGGGAGAACGCGCAGCTCAGAAACACCGTCGAGCTTCTCACGGCGGAGCTCGCACAGCCGCAGATCGGCACCACCGCCGCCGTCAACAGCATCGTCGACCTTCTGCTCGTCCAGTTCATACGCGTCTGGCTGGCCCGCCACCCGGAGGAGCAGTCCGGCTCATGGCTGGGCGCGATGCGTGATCCGGTCGTGCGCGACGCCCTGGCATGTGTCCACGCCCGACCTGAACGCCCCTGGACCACCGCGTCCCTGGCGGCCGCGACGGCGGTCTCCCGAACGACGCTGTCCAGGCACTTCCGATCCGCGCTCGGACAGACGCCGGGCGCGTACGTGACGCAGTGGCGCATGGACCTGGCGTCCGTCCGGCTCCGCGACACCGACGAGCCGGTCGAGTCGATCTCCGGCGCGGTCGGCTACGCCTCGCCGCACGCTTTCAGCCGTGCCTTCCGACGCGCCCGAGGCATGCCTCCGGGCGAGTACCGTTCGCGAATCCGCAAGTGATCGCAGCCGGCGATCACGGGCCGAGACCACACACTCACGGCCGGCCCCGGCACCCGGGGCCGACCGTGCCGCGTACACCAACGAAGAACGAGGCGACTCCGCAGCAGGCCGCAAGGATGGCCATCCCCACCACTCCGAACAGCCTCGAACGGACTCCGGCTCGAACGGATCCGCAAACGACGAAAATCCCGCCCGATCCGAAGATCAGGCGGGATTTTCGTCAACTGTCCCTGAGCTGACTCAAGAACAGTCCGTCGGTGGACCTGAGGGGATTCGAACCCCTGACCCCCTCGTTGCGAACGAGGTGCGCTACCAGCTGCGCCACAGGCCCTTGCGACGAGTGAAACTCTAGCATCCTTGTCGGGGTGCTCAAAAACCGCTTCCCGTGCTGGTCAGCTGCGGCCGGGTCACTCGTTCGCCGCGCGGGGGCGGTCGTCGTCGGCGTACTGGTCGAACAGGGGGGTGCGGCCTCGGGTGCGGCGGCCGGGAGCGGGGCGGCGTTGGGGGTCGGTGGACGGGATCGGGTGGGGGGTTTCGGTGGCCGGGCCGGAGCGGGCGGAGCTCCAGGCGTCGTCGGCGTCGAGGTCGACGTGGCTGGTGGCGCGCGGGGCGACCGGGGCCGTGACGTAGGTGGGGAGCGGGACCGGTACGGGGTCCCAGCCGCCGGGCTCGGTGCGCTCGCGTGCGCGCTGCTGGTCGACCCACTCCGCGTGGTCGGTCTCCTCCACCAGGGCCCGGCGGCCGGCCGTCGACGCCGGTTCGGGGCGGGCAGCGGGCGCGGCGAGGTGCGACGGGGCGGGGAGGGGGGCGGCGGCGTCCTCAACGGGGGCTTCGTCGACGGGGGGCTGCTGGGACGCCTGGGGAGGGCGTGGCCTGCCCTCCCGTAGCCGTTGCGCTGCCGCCTCCGCCTGGCGCTGGTCCATGGTGAAGGTGAAGCGGCGCCGTTCCTGGGCGCGGAGGTAGACGATGTACGCGCTGAGGAGTATGGCGGGGATGGCCGGCGCCCAGAGGAAGGCGAGGCCGCCGACGGCCGCGATGATCGTCCCGATGGTGAAGGCGAGGAAGAGGATCGTGGTGGTGCGCCGGCGGCGGGCCAGTACCTTGGCGCGCTTCATGCGGTCGGCGGTGGTGGCCCGGCCGAAGCCGGGCTTCTTGCCGGGCCGGGCTGCCGGTACGGACGCGGCAGCACCCGCGGAGGCGGGCTGGCCGCCGGGCGACGCGCTGCCGGACGCGGCCACCGGCTGGCGTGGAGCGGCGGGCGGCGCTTCGGCTACGGGCGCGTCGAAGTCCCGGACGTCGGCCTCGTCGGCCGCGGCGTCCGGCTCTCGCGCATCGCTCGCATCGTCGGTGGCACGGCCGCCCTGCCCCTCCAGCCCCTTGGCGTAACGGCGCTCCATGGCCGCGCGCCCGGAAAGGAGCCGGATGGCGGTACTGAAGCGCTCCGTCGGCCGGGCTTCATTGAGCTCGTCCTGCCTGCGGAGCCACATCGGCACCAAGTAGGCGGCCCAGGCCCCGACGATGACTGCGTAGATGAGGCCGCTGCTGCTCACGTCTCACACGGTAGAGGGGTTTGCAGGGGGCCATCCGCCAATTGAGCCGGTGTGTCGCACGATCTGGCTGATATCTCGAACTTTTTTTGTGATTGTTGAGATCAGCCGCACACTCTTGTGGTCAATTGGTGAAACAATTCGAACACTTATTTTATTTGTGGGGTGTGCTGGGCTTCTCCCGGCGCCAGCGGTTCAGCAGCCCCTCCGGCACCTCCTCCGCGGTCAGCGCGAATACGAGGTGGTCGCGCCAGGCCCCGTCGATGTGCAGATAGCGCGGCCGCAGCCCCTCCTCGCGAAAGCCGAGTTTCTCCACGACCCGGCGGCTGGGCACGTTCTCCGGCCGAATACAGACCTCGATGCGGTGCAGGCCCACCGAGCGGAAGCAGTGGTCGACGGCGAGCGCCACCGCCGTCGGTATGACGCCGCGGCCGGCCACCGCCTCGTCGACCCAGTAGCCGACATGGCCCGAACACATCGAGCCCCAGGTGATCCCGGCCACCGTCAGCTGCCCGGCCAGCCGGCCCCGGTGTTCGACGACGAACGGCAGCATCCGGCCCGCGTGCGCCTCGGCGCGCAGGTGACGGACCATCTGACGGTACGTGGGCCGGTGCGGTGCGGGGATGCCCGGCGGGGGCGGCGGGATGGTCGCTTCCCAGGGGCGCAGCCAGTCGCGGTTACGGCGGTTGACCTCGCGCCAGGCCCGTTGGTCGCGCAGCTTTATGGGGCGGAGGGCGGTGTCACCGTCCGCCAGTACGACGGGCCAGGGGGCGTTCAGTGCGCGCTCCCCGTGGAACTCCCGGGGGCTCCCGTGGAACTTCCGGGGGCCGGGGACGCGCTCGCGCCCGTACCCGGGGAGGTGGCGTGGTCGCCGCCGCGCAGTTGGTCCACCGCGTGCGGGAGAAGTTCGGCGAGTACGGCCAGGCCGTCGCGTACGCCGCCGGTGGAGCCGGGCAGGTTGACGATCAGCGTACGGTCCGCGACCCCGGCCAGGCCCCGGGAGAGCGCGGCGGTGGGCACCTTCGCGCGGCCCGCGGCGCGGATCGCCTCGGGGATGCCGGGGACCTCGTAGCCGATGACGCGGCGGGTGGCGTCCGGGGTGCGGTCGGTGGGCGAGATGCCCGTACCGCCGGTGGTCACGACGACGTCGTACGCGGCGGCCACGGCGGCACGCAGGGCGGCCTCGACGGGATCGCCGTCCGGGACCACCTGCGGTCCGTCGACCGCGAAGCCCAGCGCGGCCAGGCCCTCGGCCAGCAGCGGCCCGCCCTTGTCCGCGTACACGCCGGCCGCCGCACGGTTGGACGCGGTGACGACGAGCGCCCGGGGCGGGGAGGAGGAGGGAGGTGGCTGGGGTGGTGACTGTGGGTGCGGGTGCTGGGTCGCTTTCGGGCCCGGGTTGGTGGGGGTGGTGGCGCCAGGAGCCCCGGGGGCGGTGCCCGGGCCGGGGTTGGGCGTGCCGGTGGCGGGGCGGTCGGGGGCCGCGTCCGGGCCCGGGTTCGCGGTCGTACCGCGTTCACCCTCGGGCACGGCGTCCGGTCCCGGATCGGCCGGTACGCCCCGTACGTCCCGTACGCCCTGGTCCGGGCCCTGCTCGGGGCCCCGGTCCGCGGTCACGACCGGCTCCAGTCGCCCGACTTGCCGCCCGTTTTCTCCTCGACCCGTACGTCGGTGACGACCGCGCCCTTGTCTACGGCCTTGACCATGTCCACGACGGTCAGGGCGGCGACCGAGACGGCCGTCAGGGCCTCCATCTCGACGCCCGTGCGGTCGGTGGTGCGGACCGTGGCCAGGATCTCCACCGCGTCGTCGGCGACCTTCAGGTCCACCTCGACGCCGGAGACCGCCAGCGGGTGGCAGAGCGGGATCAGCTCGGGGGTGCGCTTGGCGCCCATGATGCCCGCGATACGGGCGGTGGCGAGCGCGTCGCCCTTCGGGACGCCTTCGCCGCGCAGCAGTTCGACGACGCGTGGCGCGACGAGGACGCGGCCGCTGGCACGGGCGGTACGCGCGGTGACGTCCTTCCCGGACACGTCGACCATGCGGGCCGCGCCCGACGCGTCGAGGTGGGTGAGGTCTTGCTGGCCGCTGCTCATCGTTCTCCCGGTCCGGACCGTGCCGCCTGTGCGACGACACCGTACCCGCAGGCGTCGGCCGTCACCCGGCTACCCGGCGAGGACGGCGCTCACGGACTGGCCACGCCCCGCCCGGGCCGGCATTCACGGACCGCCCGGGACGGCGCGCACGGCCCGCCAAGCTCCGCCCGCATCCACCTCCCCTCACCCCCTCACCCCAGCAACACCACCTCCACCTCCGCCCCCTCCGCGACCTCCGTCGTCTCCTCCGGGACCACGATCAGCGCGTTGGCCTGGGCCAGCGCCTTGATCAGGTGGGATCCGGCGCCGCCCACGGGGGTGACGGTGGTGGTGTCGGCGTCGTACCAGCCGCGCAGGAACTGCCGCTTGCCCTCGGGTGAGGCGGTGATGGGCGCGCCGCAGGTGGCCCGGGAGGTGTGGCGGTGCACGTCGGGCAGGCCCATGAGCGTACGGATGGCGGGGCGTACGAACAGTTCGAAGGAGACGTAGGAGCTGACCGGGTTGCCGGGCAGGGCCAGCAGCGGTGTGCGGTCGGGGCCGATGAGGCCGAAGCCCTGGGGCTTGCCGGGCTGCATGGCCAGCTTGCGGAACTCGACGGTGCCCTCTTCGGCGGACAGGTCGGCGAGGGTTTCCTTGACCACGTCGTACGCGCCGACGCTGACACCGCCGCTGGTCACGAGGATGTCGGCCCGGATGAGCTGGTCCTCCAGGGTGGCGCGCAGCGTCTCGGCGTCGTCGGCGACGGCGCCGACCCGGTAGGCGATGGCGCCGGCCGCGCGGGCGGCGGCGGTGAGCTGGAAGCTGTTGGAGTCGTGGATCTGGCCGGGGGCCAACTCTTCACCGGGCTGGACCAGTTCGCTGCCGGTGGACAGGACCACGACCCGGGGGCGGGGCCGGACGCGCACCGTGGCGCGGCCGATGGCGGCGAGCAGGCCGGTCTGGGCGGGGCCGATGACGGTGCCGGCCTTCAGGGCCAGTTCGCCGGCCGGGACGTCGCTGCCCCGGGCGCGTACGTACTGACGCTCGTCGACCGGGCGGTGCACCCGGACCTCACCGCCCGCGGCCTCGGGCGCCGCGCTGTGCGCGCGCATCGCCTCGGCGGGCCCGCGGCCCGTGCCGCCGTCGGTCCACTCTACGGGGACGACGGCCTCGGCGCCGGGTGGCAGTGGCGCGCCGGTCATGATGCGGGCGGCCTCGCCGGGGCCGATGGCGGGCGGTTCGGCGCTGCCCGCCGCGATGTCGCCGACCACCGTCAGGGCGGCGGGGAAGTCCTCGGTGGCGCCCGCCACGTCGGCGACGCGGACCGCGTACCCGTCCATGGAGCTGTTGTCGAAGGGCGGCAGGGCGGCGGGCACGGTGACGTCCTCGACCAGGACGCATCCCTGGGCGTCGAGGAGGTGGAGGTCGATCGGCTCCAGCGGATGGATCTTGGACAGTACGTCTTCGAGGTGGTCGGCCACCGACCAGACGCGTTCCTGGTGGGTGATCCGGTCGGTGGTGGCGCTCACGGTGTCACATCTCCTCGCTGACGAAGCTGCGCAGCCAGGTCCGGAACTCCGGGCCCAGATCCTCACGTTCGCACGCCAGCCTGACAATGGCGCGGAGGTAGTCGCCGCGGTCGCCGGTGTCATAGCGGCGTCCCTTGAAGACCACGCCGTGTACGGGGCCGCCGAGGCCCGGGTCGGCGGCGAGCGCCTGGAGGGCGTCGGTCAGCTGGATCTCACCGCCGCGGCCCGGCTTGGTGGTGCGCAGCACTTCGAAGACGGCCGGGTCGAGGACGTACCGGCCGATGATGGCGAGATTGCTGGGCGCGTCGGCCGGATCGGGCTTCTCGACCAGGTCGGAGACGAGCACGACATCGTCGTCGCCGTCGGGTACCGCGGCGGCACATCCGTACAGGTGGATCTGCGCCGGGTCGACCTCCATGAGGGCGATGACGGAGCCGCCGTGCCGCTCCTGCACCTCGATCATGCGCCGGAGCAGCGGGTCGCGCGGGTCGATCAGGTCGTCGCCGAGCATCACCGCGAAGGGCTGGTCGCCGACGTGCGGGGCGGCGCACAGGACGGCGTGGCCGAGGCCCTTGGGGTCGCCCTGGCGGACGTAGTGCATGGTCGCCAGGTCGCTGGACTCCTGGACGCGGGCGAGCCGGGATTCGTCGCCCTTGCGGTCGAGGGCTTCTTCGAGCTCGTAGTTGCGGTCGAAATGGTCTTCGAGGGGGCGTTTGTTGCGTCCGGTGACCATCAGGACGTCGGAGAGTCCGGCGGTGGCGGCCTCCTCCACGACGTACTGGATGGCGGGTTTGTCGACGACCGGCAGCATCTCCTTGGGCGTGGCCTTGGTTGCCGGGAGGAAGCGGGTCCCGAGACCGGCTGCCGGAATGACAGCCTTGGTGATCCGAGTACGCGATGGAGTCATGCGGATCACGATAACCGGCGCTTTGCGGCGGAAGATGGGGTCCTGCGAACGGGTCACAGGAGCGGGAGCGACGGCGCATCATGAGCGGTTACGACGGTACGAAGCGCGGATTGCGGCGCGTCCTCCTGGACGTGAGGGCCCAGTTGCCGACCGGTGAAATCCGGGCGGCGGGGGCGGTGCTGGCGCGCCGTGCGCTGGCGCTGCCGGAGCTGGCGGGGGCGGGCACGGTCGCCGCGTACGTATCGGTGGGGCGCGAGCCGTCCACGCACGCGCTGTTGGACCAGTTGCACGCGGCCGGGGTGCGGGTGCTGCTGCCCGTACTGCTGCCGGACAACGACCTGGACTGGGCGCCGTACGACGGCCCCGACAGCCTCGTACGCGCCGGGCGGGGGCTGCTGGAGCCCGCCGGGCCCCGGCTGGGGGCGCGGGCCGTCACCGAGGCGGACGCGATGCTGCTGCCGGGCCTGGCGGTGGACCGGCGCGGGATGCGCCTGGGGCGCGGCGGCGGGTCGTACGACCGGGTCCTGGAGCGGCTGGCGGCGGCGGGCGTGCGGCCGGCGAAGGTGGTGCTGCTGTACGACGCGGAGGTGCTGGCGGAGGTGCCGGCCGAGGAGCACGACCGGCCGGTGGATGTGGCGGTGACGCCGGGGGGTGTGCACCGGTTCATCTCGTAGGCCGCCGGTCCGCGCACTGCGGTGAAACGGCGCCGGGCGGGCTCGAAGAGTCTTCGAGCCCGCCCGGCGTACGTGGTCGGCGACCCGTCACGGCGACAGGGTCAGCGTGTCCTTGGCCGCGGCCTTGACGGCCTTCTGGGAGAAGGCCCACGGCAGCAGTTCACCCTTGGCCCATTTGTCCGTCTGGTCGTAATAGTGGGTGTGGTACGCGTGCCCGGAGGCGCCCGTCAGGTTGATCCAGCGCGACTTGTCCAAGTCGGCCAGGTTGACGACCATCCGCATCGAGGGGACCCAGGTGACCTCGTAGCCGCCCGCCGCGTTCCAGCCGGTGGCGTCGACGGCCGCCTCGCCGCCGCCCAGGTTCCAGGGGCCGCGGTTGAACAGGCCCTGGAGGAGGCCCGGGCCGCCGGTGCCCAGGGTCTGGTTCTTCAGGAACATCTGGTGCAGGCGGCCCCAGCTCCAGTTGTCGACATTCTTGCCGAGCTTGCTGGTCAGCTCGTAGCGGGCGTCCCGCATGGCGTGCCGGAGGAGCTGGTCGCGGTTGGCGTCCAGGACCCGGCCGGGCCGGGACTCGGTCTTCCACCAGTCGTTCTTCGGGTCCTCGATGATGGACCGCACGACCTCGTACCAGCGGTCGCCGCCGTCGGGCTGCGCCTGGTCGGGGGCGCGCTCGCCGCACTCGCGTACGGGCTTGTCCTGGTCGTCGGCCGGGCCGGTGTCGTCGGCCGGGCGGACGTTGAGGCACTGGCCCTCGACCCGCAGCTCCTTGGGCATCTTGTTGCCGAAGGCCAGCTTGAGAGTGTTGCGCCAGACCGCGTTGAAGTACGCGGCGGCGGCCGAGTCGGGCTCCTGGGTGTAGTCCCAGCCCTCCAGCAGCTTCTGCGCCTCGCGGACGTACGCGTCGTCCACGTCGATCTTCAGCAGGTAGGGCGTCAGCAGCTTGGCGATCTCGCTGCTGTTGTCCTTCTGCATGGTCTGCATGTCGTCCGTGGAGACCTTGCCGCCGTCCTTGATCTTCGACTGGATGAGGTCGTTGATCCGCTGACTGCGGGCGCCGTAGCCCCAGTCCTTGGTCAGCAGGTACGGGTACTTGTCCGGGTCGATGACGGCCTGGTTGGCGGTGACGATGTAGCCGCGCGCCGGGTTGTACTCGTTGGGCAGGGCATTCTGGGGCACGAAGCCGTTCCAGCGGGCCTTCGGGTCCCAGCCCGGGGCGGGCAGCGTGCCGTCGTAGCCCTTGCCGCGGACCGGGATCCGGCCCGGCGCCTGGTAGCCGATGTTGCCCTTGGTGTCGGCGTAGATCAGGTTCTGCGAGGGCACCTCGAAGTGGGCGGCGGCCTTGCGGAAGTCCGTCCAGTTCTTGGCCCGGTTCAGTTCGAAGACCGCGTCCATCGACTTGCCCGGGTCCAGGGCGGTCCAGCGCAGTGAGATGCCGTAACCGTCGCCGCGGTCCGGTGCCGCGTTGCCGACCGGGGCGTGCTTGCCGACCTTGGTCAGCTCGCTGTCGCGGTCGGAGATCAGCGGGCCGTTGTCGGTCGAGCGGACCGTGATCTCGCGGTCCGCGCCGCCGGCGACCTTGATGGTCTCCTTGCGGGTCTTGTACGGCTGGAGCTTGTCGTCCGACAGGTACCCGTTGGCGTTGATCTTCTCCAGGTACAGGTCGGTGACGTCCGCGCCGAGGTTGGTCATGCCCCAGGAGATGTCCTGGTTGTGGCCGATGACCACGCCCGGCATCCCGGAGAAGGTGTAACCGGAGACGTCGTAGTTGCACTTGGCGCTGGTGGTGCGGCAGTGCAGGCCCATCTGGTACCAGAGCGACGGCATCTGGGGGGCCAGGTGCGGGTCGTTGGCAAGCAGCGGCTTGCCGGTGGTGGTGTGGGCGCCGGAGACGACCCAGGAGTTGGAGCCGATGCCGTTGCCGTTGGGGCCGAGCAGGGCCGGGATCTTCTCCAGGGACTTGGCGACCGAGGAGAGCTGGGTCTTCACGCCCTGGGTGGCGGCGGAGGCGGAGTTCGTGCCGGTGCCACTGCCGGTGCCCGCACGCGGACCGGTGCCGTTCCCCTTACCGGCGCCCGATCCCGCGCCCTGCCCCTGGCTCTGCCCCTGGCCCTGGCCCGAGCTGTTCTGCGAACCGCCGCTCGGCGTGGCCTTGGCGTCGAAGTCCTTGGTGGCCGGGTCGACCGCGCCGCCCTCGACGATCGGCTTGTTCCGCTTGGCCGGGTACTTCGGGTAGAGCTGGTCGATCTGCGTCGGGCTGAAGCGGCTGGCCAGCAGGGCGCGGTCGATCTCGTCCTGCATGTTGCCGCGCAGGTCCCAGGCCATCGCCTTCAGCCAGGCCACCGAGTCAACCGGGGTCCACTTCTGGGGCTTGTAGTCGTTCTGGAAGCCGAGCGCCGCGTACTCCAGGGAGAGCGCCGACCCCTCATGGTCCTTCAGATAGGCGTTGACGCCGTCGGAGTACGCCTGGAGGTACTTCTTCGTCTCCGGGGAGAGCTTGGTGTCGTACTCCCGCTGCGCGACGTCGTGCCAGCCGAGCGTGCGCAGGAAGGCGTCGGTGTCGACCTGGCTCTGGCCGAACATCTCGGAGAGGCGGCCGGCCGTCATGTGGCGCCGTACGTCCATCTCCCAGAAGCGGTCCTGGGCCTGTACGAAGCCCTGGGCGCGGAAGAGGTCCTCGTCGGTGTCGGCGTAGATCTGCGGAATGCCGTTGCCGTCGCGTGAGACGTCGACGGGCGCGGTCAGGCCGGCCAGTTTCAGGGAGCCGGTGGTCTGCGGGTACGAGGCGCGGACGGTGCTGACGCCCCAGAACGCGCCGTAGCCGATGCCCGCCACGAGCAGAAGCACGACCGTGATCGCTACGAGGCGGCCGCGCCGCCCCTTCTTCTTCGGCTTCTTCGCAGCCTTGTCAGGGGCGGGGGCGGACTTGTTGGCGGGCATCTCTGTCCTTCGAGGGGCAGGGTGGGAGTGCTGGAGCAACCATAGGCGCACGGGTCCGCCGAGCCCTACGCGGTGTAGCCGGCGGCGCCTCCAAGGTTCAAGCAATGGTAAATTGTTAGCCTCAGTAACTAGATACGGTAAGGAAAGCCCCGCCCGCTCCAGCCCTGTGCCCGTTCCCGTGCCTGACCGGCCCGCCACGAGGAAGGACCAGTCCTGACTGTCGACCGCCTCAACGAACTCCTGCTGATCTGCGCCCTCGTCCTGCTCATCGCGGTGGCAGCGGTACGCGTCTCCTCCCGCAGCGGGTTGCCCAGCCTGCTCATCTATCTGGGGATAGGCATCGCCATAGGGCAGGACGGATTCGGCGGTGTCGTCTTCGACAACGCCGAGCTGACCCAGATACTGGGCTACACCGCGCTGGTCGTGATCCTGGCCGAGGGCGGCCTGGGCACGAAGTGGAAAGAGATCAAACCCGCGCTGCCCAAGGCCGCGGTGCTGTCGACGTTCGGTGTCGCGGTGAGCGTGGGGGTCACCGCGGCCGGAGCGCACTACCTCGTCGGCCTGGACTGGCGCCAGGCGCTGCTCATCGGCGCGGTGGTCTCCTCGACGGACGCCGCAGCGGTCTTCTCCGTACTGCGCAACGTGCCGCTGCCCGCCCGGCTGACCGGTGTCCTGGAGGCCGAGTCCGGCTTCAACGACGCCCCCGTGGTCATCCTCGTCGTCGCGTTCTCCACCGCCGGACCGGTGGAGCACTGGTACGCCCTGATCGGCGAGATCGCCCTGGAACTGGCGATCGGCGCGGCCATAGGCCTGGCCGTCGGCTGGCTCGGCGCGTACGGGATGCGGCACGTCGCGCTGCCCGCCTCCGGTCTGTACCCGATCGCCGTCATGGCCATCGCGGTCTCCGCGTACGCGGCGGGCGCGCTGGCGCACGGCTCCGGCTTCCTCGCCGTCTACATCGCCGCGCTGATCCTCGGCAACGCGAAACTGCCGCACTCGGCCGCCACCCGCGGCTTCGCCGAAGGACTCGGCTGGATCGGGCAGATCGGCATGTTCGTCCTGCTCGGTCTGCTGGTCACCCCGCACACGCTCTTCGACGACGCAGTGCCGGCGCTGATCATCGGCCTGATCCTGACGATCGTGGCCCGGCCGACTTCCGTGTTCCTGGGATTGCTGCCCTTCAAGGTGCCCTGGCGCGAGAAGGCCCTGCTGTCCTGGGCCGGGCTGCGGGGCGCCGTACCGATCGTGCTGGCCACCATCCCCATGGTGGGCGGCGTGCCCGGCAGCGACCGGGTCTTCAACATCGTCTTCATCCTGGTCGTCGTCTACACGCTGATCCAGGGCCCGACGCTGCCCTGGCTGGCCAGGAAGCTGCGCCTGGGGGACGACGAAGAGGCCGCCGACCTGGGCATCGAGTCGGCGCCGCTGGAGCGGCTGCGCGGCCACCTGCTGTCCACCACGATCAGCGCGAAGTCCCGTATGCACGGCGTGGAGATCAGCGAGCTTCGGCTGCCCCCGGGGGCCGCGGTCACCCTCGTCGTACGGGACGGCACCAGCTTCGTACCGTCGCCGACGACCGTGCTGCGACGCGGGGACGACCTGCTGGTCGTGGCCACGGACCCGGTACGGGACACGGTCGAGAACCGGCTCCAGGCGGTCTCCCAGCACGGCAAGCTGGCCGGCTGGCTGGCACCGAGCGCGCCGGGCGGGCGGCGGCCCGGGAAAAAGGCGGGAGTGCGGCCGGCCGGCCGGCCCGGCGGGCACGTCGCCGAGCGGCCGGGCGGGACGACCGCAGGAGGGCCACCGCACACGCCGGCGCGTTGAGCGGAGCAGACCTGCGACCCGCCCCATCGAAGGAATTCCCGAGTAGAGCTTTGCAAAGCCCTGTATAGCTCCGTGAAGCCCTGTGAAGCGCTGTGAAGCCCTGGTCGATACCAGGGCTTCACACATATCGGCCTGTACTATGAATGAGCAATCAAAGGAACCAACTCTGCCTGACGCAGAGCTGGCGCGACCGCTCGGCGGCCGCGGTCCCCTGCCACACGCAGCCACCTCCCCGGTGCGGACCACGCGGTATCACTCGGTCCTGCGCGAGAGGACAGCTCTCGGCGCGCACCCCGTGACAACCTCGCGGCAGCGCGCTACCAGGCGGTAGAAAGGCTCGGCCGTGGCATCCGCGGTCAAGAACAACGCGGGCGAGGGCGCCCAGGGCGAAGCCGCCCCGGAGAACTCCACCCCCATCGGGCAGACCCCCGCGAAGGAAGTTCGCCCCGGTTACGGGCAGCTGCTGCGCACCCCCGGCGCATGGGCGTTCCTGCTGCCGGGCTTCCTGGCGCGCCAGCCCTTCGCGATGCTGACGTTCAGCATCCTGCTGCTCGTCCAGCACACCACCGGCTCGTACGGCACCGCCGGTGTCGTCTCCGCGGTGACCGGTGTCTCGATGGCGCTGTTCGCGCCGCAGAGCGGCAAGCTGGCGGACCGGTTCGGGCAGCGCGCGGTGCTCGTACCCGGCGTACTGGTGCACGCCGCGGCGGTCACCGCGATGATCGCGCTGGCGCTGGCGGACGCCCCGCTGTGGGCGCTGCTGGTCATCGCCGTACCGACCGGCGCCTCGACGCCGCAGATCGGCCCCATGGTGCGCTCCCGGTGGGCCGCCAAGCTGACCGGTACGCCCCTGATGCCGACGTCCACCGCCTTCGAGTCGGTGACCGACGAGTTCACCTTCGTCGTCGGCTCGGTGCTGGCGACCGCGCTGTGCACCGGCATCCACCCGGCGGCCGGCCTGATCGCCGAGGGCGCCCTGACGCTGGGCGGCGGCCTGCTCTTCGCGGCGCAGCGGCGCAGCCAGCCGCCGGTGCACCGGTCCGGCGACAGCTCCGCCAAGCGCGTCTCCGCACTGTCGGTGCCGGGCCTGCGGGTCCTGATCGCGGGCCTCTTCGGCATCGGCACCGTCTTCGGCGGCATGCAGGTCTCCCTCACGGCCTTCGCCGAGGACATCGGGCAGCCCGGCATCAACGGCCTGCTGTACGGGGTGTTTGCGGCGGGCAACATGCTGGCCGGCATCGTGTGCGGCGCGATCGCCTGGAAGATCGGTCCCCGTCGCCGCCTGCTGGTCGGGTACGCGCTGCTGGCGCTGATGACCACCCCGCTGTGGGCGGTCAGCGTGGCTCCGCTGATGGGCGCGGTGGGCCTGCTGGTGGGCCTGTGCATCGCCCCGGCGCTGATCACCGGCTACACGCTGGTCGACTCGCTGGTGCCGGCGTCCGCCCGTACGGAGGCCTTCACGTGGCTGACCGGCGCGGTCGGCCTCGGCCAGGCCGCGGCCTCGACGATCGCCGGCCTGCTGGCGGACCACTTCGGTCCGCATGCCGGATTCCTGGTGCCGCTGTGCGGTACGGGCCTGGCGCTGGTGGTACTGGCGGTGTTCCGGGGACACCTGGTGCCGCGCTCCGAAACCCTCGTCGTGGGACGTGGGGTCGGTCACCGTACTCCGGTAACAGTGGACTGACGGGCCGGAATACTGCACTATGGAGCGTCGTTAGCACTCATTGAGTGAGAGTGCCAGGAGGAAGTCACAGTGCCGACCTACCAGTATCAGTGCACCGCGTGCGGCGAGGGCCTAGAGGCGGTGCAGAAGTTCACCGACGACGCGCTCACCGAGTGCCCCGCCTGCAACGGACGCCTCAAGAAGGTGTTCTCCGCGGTCGGCATCGTGTTCAAGGGCTCCGGGTTCTACCGGAACGACAGCCGCGGCTCGTCGTCCAGCAGCACCCCCGCGTCGAGCTCGTCCTCGTCGTCGGGTTCCTCGTCGTCCTCGGACTCCGGGTCCTCTTCGTCCTCCTCGGGCAGCGAGCCGAAGTCGTCCGCCGGTTCGTCGAGTTCCTCGGGTACGGGCGCCGGCTCGACGCCCAAGTCCTCGGCCGCCTGACGGCCGGCTGACAGCCGCAGTCACAGCCGTTCGAAGCCCCGCCGTCCACGACGGCGGGGCTTGCGGCGTTCCGGCGTGGAACCATCCGTCGCCCTCCGCCACTAATGTGACCGCATGGCTGACGCGGAAATCGGGGTCATCGGCGGGTCCGGCCTCTACTCGTTCCTGGACGACGTGACAGAGATCACGATCGACACCCCCTACGGCTCCCCCAGCGACTCACTCTTCCTCGGCGAGGTGGCCGGCCGCACCGTCGCCTTCCTGCCCCGGCACGGCCGCGGGCACCACCTGCCGCCGCACGGCATCAACTACCGCGCCAACCTGTGGGCGCTGCGGTCGGTCGGCGTACGGCAGGTGCTCGGCCCGTGCGCGGTCGGCGGGCTGCGGCCGGAGTACGGACCGGGCACGCTGCTCGTACCCGACCAGATCGTGGACCGGACGAAGGCCCGGGCACAGACGTACTTCGACGGGACGCCGCTGCCGGACGGCAGCGTGCCGAACGTCGTGCACGTGTCCTTCGCCGACCCGTACTGCCCGGTCGGCCGGGAGACGGTGGCGGCGGCGGCCCGGGGCCGCGCGTGGGGGCCGGTGGACGGCGGCACGCTCGTCGTCGTCGAGGGACCGCGCTTCTCGACCCGCGCGGAGTCGCGGTGGCACGCGGCACAGGGCTGGTCGGTGGTCGGCATGACCGGCCACCCGGAAGCGGTCCTGGCCCGCGAGCTGGGCCTCTGCTACACGTCGTTGACGCTGGTCACGGACCTGGACGCGGGGACGGAGACGGGCGAGGGCGTCTCGCACGAGGAGGTGCTGGAGGTCTTCGGGCGGAACGTGGGGCGGCTGCGCGAGGTGCTGTTCGACGCGGTGGGCGCACTGCCGGCCACGGCGGAGCGGACCTGCTTGTGCGCGGACGTGCACGCGGGGTGGGACCTGGGCATCCAGCTGCCGTGAAGGGCGGGGAGGCGGAGCGGGAGGGGAGGCGGGAGAGGCGGGAGAGGTGAGAGCGGCAGGAGAGGCGAGAGGGCCAGAGGGGCTGGGAAGAGCCGGGATGAGCCTCGCGAGGGTGACGTCTTTTTCCACAACCCGCGGGTAGCGCTCCCCGGCCCGCACTCCCCATCCCTCGTTGTCCACAGGGCCGAGCGGGCGTCGGCGAAGTCCGGCACGGTGGATCTCGTCCGCACCGATTCCGGCACCGCAGGCGGTGGTTACCGTGCCCCAACCCTCCTCCCCCTCACCCTCCGACCCCTCCCCCTCCCCTTACTCCCTCTCCCTCGACGACCCCACCCCACCGCTTCCCTCGCCTCCCCCCTGTGAGGTTGCCCACTTCGCTCCCGTACGGGCGCCGGGTGGACGCCACCGGCTGCGCAGGGCGGTACGTCGCCGGCGGCGGACCGTGACGGCCGGGCTGGCGATGACTGCCGCGGCCCTGACCGCGACGGCCCACCAGAGCGGCGAAGGCCGCGCCTCGGGCCCTCCGGGCGCCTGCGCCGCACCGGCGTCCGGGAGCCGGCCCGGCTGGGGGCAGTCATGACGGTCCGGACCGCGCCCGGCAAAGATCGAGTGGCCTTTGCCCGATATGCGCGCGACACTGGCGGGAGAGGCGGGGTGCGTTTGGCGTGCCGGTGGGAAGGCTCTCCCCCGGCCGACCGTGACGCGGCGCCGATCCGTACGGACGCTCTGTCCGCTCACCGGTTCAGGTCATGGGATTGGACAGCCGTGCCCTGCCCTGCCGTAGGTTGCGGTGTTCGTTGCACGGTTCGTAGTGAGTGTGGAAAGAGGCTTTCAGTTGAGCGGGAAGACGGGCGTACTCGGGGGATTCAAGGAATTCCTGATGCGCGGCAACGTGATCGAGCTCGCGGTGGCCGTCGTGGTCGGAGCCGCGTTCACGAGCATTGTGAACGCGGTGGTCAAGGGCGTGATCAACCCGATCGTCGGTGCTCTCGGCTCGCAGAACCTCGATCATTACAAGGCCTGCCTCACCACCTGCCACACCGATGCGAAGTCGGGCGACTTCACCGACGGGATCTACATCCTGTGGGGATCGGTGCTCAGCGCGGTCCTGACGTTCCTGATCACCGCCGCGGTCGTGTACTTCCTCATGATCCTGCCGATGAACAAGTGGAAGGCACGCCAGGACGCCAAGAAGCCGGTGGACGACACCCCGGCGGACCCGACCGAGGTCGAGCTGCTCAAGGAGATCCGCGACGCGCTCGTCGCGCAGCGCAACGGCTCGCTGTCCGGCTCGGGCACGGGCTCGTCCGCCGGTGGCGGCGCGGGCGTGGTCACGCAGAAGACGCAGCAGTAAGCCCAGCGGTGAGGGGCTCCGGTCCCGCGACGAAGCCGCCCCGGCGCCTCGGTCAGAGGTGGTGGGGCGGCTTTTCGTCGAGGAAGCGCGCCAGGTCGGCGGCACTGTCCCCGCTGGCCGGGCGCTCGCCCCAGCCTCGGTCGGTGTCGTCCGACGACTGCCGGCTCAGCGGGTCGTCGAAGATCAGCGCCGCGTGCGCCTTGGCCCGCGCGGGCCGCTTCGCGCTCTCCGCTCGCTCCGGCCGCTCCGGACTCTCCTGCGGATCCGGGCTCTCCTGTGGCTCCGCGTCGGCCTCGGGTCGGGAATCAGGGGTGGTACTCACTCCTCCAGGGTACGGCCGGTGGCAGAAACCCCGGTGCGGCCGGGCAGCGGGCGGGGGCGGAAGGAGCGACACTCCCCTCCGTGCGCGGGGTGCCGGGTTCCCGGGCGTACCGTTGCTGGAACACCTTCTGGCGGGGGTCTACATGAGCGCCGCGTACGAAGCAGGGATGGGCGATCGGCTGGCTCGGCTCCGGCTGCGCCGTGGCCTGACGCAGGAGCAGCTTGCCGAGGCGGCCGGCCTCTCGGTGGATGTCGTCCGCAAACTGGAACAAGGCCGCCGCAGAACGGCACGACTGTCCAGCATCAACGCGCTCGCCTCCGCCCTGGACACCGAGCCGTCCCGCCTCGTCGGCCAGCCCGAAACCTTCGAGGTCCGGCAGCCCGCTCAGCAGGAAGCCCCGTCAGTCCTGGCCCTGCGCCGCGCCGTGTCGCCGGTCTCGGACCTCCTCGGGGAGGAGGATCATGAAGATCCGCCCTCCCTCGGCCAGTTGCGCGCAGCTCTCCATTCCACGGACGGCATCAGGCGCGAGGGGCGGATGGGCGAGATCGGTGTCCTGCTGCCCAGCCTGATCCGCGACGCGCGCACGGCCGCCCACGCCTTCACCGGCGCGGAGGCGGCCGCCGCCAACTCCGTACTGGCCGTCGCCTACCAAGTCGCGGCCACGACGCTGGCCGCACTGGGCAAGGAGGACGCGGCGTTCACCGCCATGGAACGTTCCATGACGGCTGTCCGCCGCTCCGACGACCCGCACCTGGAGACCCTCGCGGCATCCACCCTGAGCTGGGTGCTCACCAAACAGGGCCGCCTCGCCGATGCCCAACGCGTGGCGATGGCCCGTGCGGACGTGATCGAACCGGGCTTCCGTTCGCCGCCCCGGGACATCGCCCTCTGGGGCATCCTGCTGCTGCGCGCCGCCACCGCCGCTGTCCGTCGGAAGCGGCACGCCGAGGTCACCGACCTCCTGCGGCTGGCCTCGGCGGCGGCCGAACGGATCGGAGAGGACCGGATCGTCTACGCCATCCCCTTCGGTCCGACCAACGCCGGTGTCGCCAAGGTCAATTTCCTGGTGGAGATGGAGCAGAGCGACCGCGCCGTCCGCGAGGCGCGGGAAGTGCCCGCCCTCGCGTCCCTCCCGCCCACCTGGCAGGCCCGCTTCCACGTCGACCGGGCCTTGGCGCACCATGACCTCGAAGACGACACCTCGGCGATACGCGCCCTGCTCCACGCCGAGCGGGACGCCCCCGAGTGGATGCGCTACCACTCGACGTCCCGCCGCCTGGTGGCGGAACTGCGCGGCAGCGTCGGGCGACGGGACTCACCGGTGCTGGGGCTCGCCGACAGGTTGGGGGTCGAGGGGTAGGACGCCCTGCCCCACCCTTCCGGCGGGTCGGTCCTGCCGCCCTGCCCCGGACCCGAAGTGGGCCAAGGCCTCCCTGGGCCGGGATGGCGTCGTTGCCTAGCGTGCTCCGCATGATGCGGCGCCCGCGCGTTCCCGGACCGGGGCGGAGACGGCGCCGCTCGGAGAGCCACCAGGAGCCAGGTATGACCGGTGACACCACACCCCCGCTCGCCTTCGTCTACGACCGTTGTGCCACGCGTTCGCACGCCGTGTTGGAGATGCGAATCGTCGGTTGTCGCACCTATGCCGAGCGGCAGGGGTGGGAGGTTGCCGGGTGGTGGGTGGATTTCGGGGATGAGGCGTTGGGTGGTGAGCGGCCTGAATTGGGGAAGTTGATTGCCGTGTTGGGGCGGGCGGTGGTGGGGCGGCGGCGTGCGTTCTGCCTCGTGCATCACTGGAACCGGTTCGCGCATGACGTCGAAGGGCGGCTCGCGTTGCAGCGGCGCGTTGCGCGGGTGGGCGGGTACGCGGTCACGACGTTCGGGGAGAGCGACGAGCGGGCCGGGTACGTACGGGTGCCGACCGCGCTGGCGGTGCAGCGGACCCGGACGTAACCAGGCGTCAGCGGGTGGCGAGGGCTTCGTGCCACCAGTGGTCGCGGCCTGCTGCCCAGGAGACCGGGCGGCTGGTGCGGTTCACGACCAGGACGGACCGTACGTGGGAGCAGTCGCGGCGCAGGGCGCGGTCCAGTACGGGCTTCACCGGGCGTACCGCGCCGTCCCAGAACGCGGCGTCCGCCGTGATGATCACCTTGGCGCCGGAGTCCCGGGCCGCTTCGGCGAGTTCCGGGACGGTCAGGTAGACCGGCAGCGTCGTACGGACCGCGTCGAGCCGGCCGCAGGCGAGCGTGGCGATGACCGACTCCGGGACCAGCGGCAGGTGCACGGCCACCGGGTCGCCGGCCCGGACGCCGAGCCGGGCCAGTGCCGCGGCGGCCCGCTTGGCCTGGCCCATGAGCATGATGTGGGTCAGCTCCTCGTGACGTCCCGGCTCACCGTGCCAGGTGAGGGCGATCGGGGACGGGGACGCCGGGGGCTCTTGCGGTTCCCGGGTCGTTTCCTCATGCTCGGAGATCACACGGCGCAACATACGGACCAGCCTGAAGATCAGCGATCAACAACTGCTGAACGTCCGCTGCACGGCCGCGGCCGTGCCACGTAGCTGCCGCTTCTCGCGGCGCCCTTGACGGGCGTCGCTTCTCGTGCCCCATGGGCGACGCGCTCGGAAGAATCCGTAGGTGCCCGTACGGCACCCCCACGTCTCTGCCCCGTCTCCGGCACACCCAATCCCCCGCCCTTCACCTTCCTCATCCGTACGAAGTGCGCCGCGCCGCCGCGCGTGGCGTGAGAGGTGGACCGGTGTGTCAGGTGTTTGAGAGAGGTCGTGGGAGAAGTCGAGGGGGAGGTCGTGCGGGTGGTGTCCGAGTGGAGGAGTGGTGGCGGTTGTGGGCCGTGGTGGCGGTGGCTATCGGTGGGTTCTGTGTGCAGTTGGATGCCTTTGCGCTGAACATGGCGCTGCCGGTGATCCGCCGGGAGCTGCATGCTTCCGCGGCCGCCGGTCCGTGGGTGGTCAGCGGGTATCTGCTGGCGGCCGGGTCCTTGATGCCCGCTGCCGGGCGGCTGGGTGATCGGTACGGGAGGCGGCGGCTGCTGCTGATCGGGCTCGCGCTGTTCGGGGGGACGTCGGCGGGGTGTGCGCTGGCACCCTCGTTGCCGTTCCTGGTGGCGGCCCGTGTGGCGCAAGGGACGGGTGGGGCTCTGATCACGCCGGTGGGGCTGGCTCTGCTGACACGTTCCTTCCCGCCGGGGCGGGCGCGCGTCGCGACGGGGTACGCCTTGGGCCTGGCCGGTCTGGCCACGGCGTGCGGGCCGTTCGTGGGCGGGGCGCTGGCTCAGACGGTTTCGTGGCGGGCCGTGTTCTGGGTCAATGTGCCGCTGTGTGCCGTGGCGATGTCGTGTGCCCGGCGCACTTCGGAGTGGGAATCGAGGGGTGGCTGGGGCAGGGGCGGCTGGAGTTCGATGGTGTTGGGGACCGGGGTGGCCGGCTGTCTGGTGATGATTGTCGGGAGCGTGGGGGTGTGGTGGCCGGCGTGGCCGGCGGGCGTGGTGGTGTTCGGCGCCTTGTTCGTACGGGTCGAGCGCCGGTCGCGCGCGCCGTTGCTCGATCTCGCTCTCTTCCGTAACGCGCCCTATGTGACGCTCACTTCGGCCGGCGCGGTGGCCAACGCGGCGACCGTGGTGCTGCTTTTCGTGGTACCGCTCGCGCTTCAGGAGGTGCAGGGGCTGTCGGTCATGGGTGCGGGGGTCGCCTTCCTCGTGCCGGCCGTGGCGATGGCGGCGGCCGGGCCGCTGGCCGGGCGGGTGCCGCCCGGCGCCGCCGAACCCGCGATGGCCGCCTGCCTCGGCCTCGCCGCTGTCGCATTGGCGGCGACAAGGCCGAGCGGCGGCGCGGCGCTCGCCGTACTGCTGTCGGCGGCCACCGTGGCGGCCGCCTCGCTGGGCATGGCAGGCGCGCTGGCCCTGACCGCCACGCAGGCCGTGGTGCCCCCGGAGCGCGCGGGCGCGGCGTCCGGGCTGACCAAGTGCGCGATCACGGTGACGGCCGGGCTGGGCCTCGCGCCCGCTGGTGCGGACCCGGGCTGCGCGATGAGCCTGACCGCCGCCGGGTGCGCGGCCGCCTGTCTGGCCCTCCTCTTGCGGGTCCGGCGGGTCCGGCGAAGCCGGTGAGCCTGGCGGGTCCGGCGGGCCTGGCAGACAGGGCAGGTCCGGCAGGCCCAGCAGGCCCGGCAGGTCCTGTGCGTCAGCCGCAGGTCGACACGGTCCCCTCGTAACCGCCGATGATGTCCCGTACGTCCCGGAAACCGCGGGACTCCAGCAGCGCGGCGGCGATGACGGAGCGGCTGCCGCTGCGACAGTAGAGGACGACCGGGCGGTCCGGGTCCAGGGTCGCGCAGCTGCTGGGGAGGCTCGCGAGGGGCAGGTTACGGGCGCCGGGCAGGGCTCCCGTCTCGTACTCGGCGGGATTGCGTACGTCGATCAACTGGACATCACTGGCCGGGGCTTCACCGGGTGCCAGGCGGCGGGTGCGCGACACCAGTTCGGGATGCCGGGTGAGTTCGGTGGCCGGGTCCGTCACGTGTCCGAGTACGTGGTCGTAGCCGATGCGGGCCAGACGGAGGCGGGCCTCGGCCTCCGTACCCGGGTCGCTGACGAGGACGATCGGGGTGCCGGGAGTCACCACGCTGCCCGCGTACTCGGCGAACCGGGTGTCCAGGCTGATGTGCAGCGAGCCGGTGAAGTGCGCCTCCGTGTACGAGGCGAGAGGGCGGCTGTCCAGGAGGACCGCGCCGGCGTCCCGGCAGGCGGCCAGCGCCTCGTCGAGGGTGAGCGCGGCGGGCGGCGCGGCGTCCAGGAGCGGGTGGCCGTCGCGGTTGAGGGCGGCGTCGTGGGCGAAGTAGCCGGGGGTGGCGGGCTGCCCGGCCGTGACCAGGCGTACGAACTCGGCCTCCGGCATGGGCTGCAGCGCGTAGTTGAGGCGGCGCTGGTCACCGATGGTGGAGGTGGTCTCGGTGGAGAGGTTGCGGCCGCAGGCCGAGCCCGCGCCGTGGGCCGGGAAGACGCGGGTGGCGTCCGGGAGGGCGAGCAGTTTGCCGTGCAGGGAACGGTAGAGGCGGCCCGCCATGTCCTCCGGCGTCAGGCCGGCCGTGGCGAGCAGGTCGGGGCGCCCCACGTCGCCGACGAACAGGGTGTCGCCGGTCAGGACGCCGTACGGTTCGGGCGCTTCCGGGTGTTCGTGGACGACGAGACAGATGGATTCCGGGGTGTGGCCGGGGGTGGCGAGGACGGTGAGGGTGACGCCGGAGGAGGGGGTGGGGGAACCGGCCGGCCCCAGACATATCCGCTCACCGTCGCGCAGCCGCCGTATCGGGTAGCCGGTCTCGGCGGCCTCGCCGAAGGCGATGGTGGCGCCGGTGGCGCGGGCCAGTTCGAGGTGGCCGGAGAGGAAGTCGGCGTGGAAGTGCGTCTCGATGATCAGTTCGATGCGCAGTCCGGCCGCCTCCGCGTCGCGCAGGTAGTCGTCGATGTCGCGGCGTGGGTCGACGAGGACGGCACGTCCGGTGGTCTCGTCGCCGATCAGGTACGACGCCTGGGAGAGGCAGTCGAGGTAGTACTGCGCGAAGTGCACGGTCGACCTCCGTGGTCCTGCGGGCCCGCAACCACGGGCCACGCGGGGGCGTGTTGTGCGGATGCACGGATGTACGTACATTAGGCATGTGGGGTTGTCGGCGACAAGTTCGGACGATCCGGCCCCGGAAGCGGCGGCCCGCCCGCACACCCGACCTACCCGCACACCCCGACCCATCCACACACCCCCTCCCACCCGTACGACCCGGCCGGTCCGCCCGCCCGCACACCCCGCACCCGCTCGGAGGCGCTCCATGACCGCACACCCCCCGGGCCCGCGTCCCCTGGACCGGCGCTCGCCGCTGCCCCTGTGGGCCCAGCTCTCCGAGGACCTGCGGCGGCGCATGGAGGCGGGTGAGTTCACCGACGAGTTCCCGGCCGAGCACCGCCTCACCGGGGAGTACGAGGTCAGCCGGCACACCGTCCGCGAGGCGCTGCGCAAACTGCGCGCGGACGGTCTGGTGATCGCCGAACGCGGCCGCGCCAGCCGGCTGAACACCCGGCGCATACAGCAGCCGCTCGGCTCGCTCTACAGCCTCTTCCGCGAGCTGGAGGGCCAGGGCGTGGAGCAGCGCAGCGAGGTGCTGCGGCTGGAGCGGACGGCGGACGGTCCGGTCGCCGAACAGCTCGGGCTGGTGCCGGACGCGCCGCTGATCGTGCTGGAGCGGCTGCGGCTGGCGGACGGCGAGCCGCTCGCCCACGACACCACGTACCTGCCCGCCGAGGTGGCCGAGCCGCTGCTCGACGCCGACTTCCGGCACACCTCGCTGTACGGGGAGTTGCAGCAGCGCTGCGGGATCAAGGTCACCGGCGGCCGGGAACGCATTCAGCCCTTCCTGCCCGACATCCGGCAGGCGTGGCTGCTGGGGCTGGCCGACCGGGAACCGGCCTTCGCCATCGAGCGGCTCGGGCGTTCCGGCGAACGGCCGGTGGAGTGGCGCGAGACGGTCGTGCGCGGTGACCGTTTCACCTTCGTCGCCGAGTGGTCGAGCGACAGCCGTGCGGTCGAACTCGCGCCGCGCGCCTCGTGTCCGTCATGACTGCCGTGGCTGCCATGACTGCCGGTCAGGGCACGCACGCGGCGCGGCCGGCAGCAGCGACGATCCGCCGCCGGTCATGCCGCTCCTAGCCTTCGCGGCGCTTCCGTGCGGGCTGGCCATCGGGCTGCTGCTGGGCGCGCTCGGCGGTGGCGGGTCGATCCTCGCCGTTCCGGCGCTGGTCTATCTGCTGCACCAGTCGCCGCACGAGGCGACGGCGGGCGCGCTGGTCGTCGTCGGCATCGGCGCGGCCTCCGGCCTGGCCTGTCACGCCCGCGCGGGCCGGGTCCGCTGGGCGGCCGGTACGGCCTTCGGGGGGCTGGGCACCGCCGGTACGTTCCTGGGGTCGCGCTGGAGCGCGTCGATGGCCCCGACGGTGCTGATGACGGCGTTCGCGGGGCTGATGCTGGCGGTGGCGGCGGTGATGCTCGTACGGGCCTGGCGCGCCCGGGAAAAGGCGCACACCTCACCTGACCACCCACTCACCACGCGTCCAGCCCCCGCGCCCCCGACGCTCCCCATTCCCCCGACTCTTCCCACTCCCCCGACTCTTCCCACTCCCCCGAAAGCCTCCGCCGCCCGCCTGGCCTCCGCCCTGCGCATCGGCGCCACCGCGACCGCCGTCGGCCTGCTGACCGGGTTCTTCGGTGTCGGCGGCGGCTTCGTCGTGGTACCGGCGCTGACGCTCGTCCTCGGCATGGAGATGCCGGTCGCCGTCGGTACGTCGCTCCTCGTCATCCTCGTCAACTCCGCGACGGCGTTCGCCACCCGGGCCGGCGCGGGCGGCCTGGACTGGCCGCTGCTGGCCGTCTTCGCGGCCTGTGCCGCGCTCGGCAGCTGGCTGGGCAACCGGCTCGCCGCCCGGCTGCGGCCGCAGGCCCTGTCCACGGCGTTCGCGTCGCTGGTCACCGTGCTGGCCGTCTCTATGGCGGTGACCAGCATCCCCCGCTTATGACCGGGCTCCGCCGACCGGGCCTCATGGCCGGCCCCGAGCCCTCCCCCGAATCCGGTCCTCGACCCCAGGAGGAAAGAACCATGACTTCCGCCCCGACGCACCACCAGGTCGTCATCATCGGCGGCGGCACCGCGGGCATCACCGTCGCCGCCCGGCTGCGCCGCGCCGGACTGCGCGACATCGCGGTGCTGGAGCCCTCCGAGACGCACTGGTATCAGCCGCTGTGGACGCTGGTCGGCGGCGGCCAGGCGCCCCTGCGGGCGTCGCTGCGTACGGAGGCGGAGGTCATGCCGCCCGGTGTGCGCTGGCTGCGCGAGTCCGCCGTCTCGGTCGACCCGGCCGCGCGTACGGTGGGCACCGCTTCGGGGCGGACGGTCTCGTACGACCGGCTGGTGCTGGCCCCCGGGCTGAGCCTGGACTGGGACGGCGTACCGGGCCTGGCGCAGGCCCTCGGCCATGGCGGCGTGTCCAGCAACTACCGGCCCGATCTGGCCCCGCTGACCTGGGACTACATCCGGCGGATGCAGCGCGGTACGGCGCTGTTCACGATGCCGTCCGGGCCGGTGAAGTGCGGCGGCGCGCCGCAGAAGATCGCGTACCTCGCCGCCGATCACTGGCGCAAGCGGGGGCTGCTGGGCCGTATCCGTACGATCCTGGTGCTGCCCGAGCCCGCCATGTTCAAGGTGCCGGTCTTCAACCGGGCGCTGGAGGAGACGGCGCGGCGGTACGGCATCGAGGTGCGCCTCCAGTCGGAGCTGACGCAGGTGGACGGCGCCGCGCGGGAGGCGGAGATCGTCGACCACGCGACCGGCGAGAAGGAGACGGTCCACTACGACCTGCTGCACGCCGTGCCGCCGCAGCGCGCGCCGCAGTGGGTGGCGGACAGCCCGCTCGCCGACCCGGCCTCCCCCTTCGGCTACGCCAAGGCCGACCGGGCGACGCTGCAACACCCCGACTTCCCGGAGGTGTTCGCGATCGGTGACGTGGCGAACCTGCCGACGTCCAAGACCGGCGCGGCGATCCGCAAGCAGGCACCGGTCGTCGTCGCCAACCTGCGCGCCGGACTGCGCGGCCGGCCCGCCGTCGCCCGCTACGACGGTTACACCTCCTGCCCCTTGGTCACCGCCCGCCACAAGATGCTGCTCGCCGAGTTCGACTACGACCTGGAGCCGGCGCCCTCCATCCCGTTCATCGACACGACGAAGGAGCGGACGGACATGTGGTTCCTGAAGCGGTACGGGCTGCCGCAGCTGTACTTCAAGGGGATGTTGAAGGGGTTGGCCTGAGCGGTGGCCATGGGCCCGGCCGGAGCGGTGGCCGAGGGCCCGGCCCGGGCACCTACCCGGGGTCGGGCAGCAGTGCCCACAGCGCCGCCTCGAACTCCTCGGCGGCTGGCGGCTCGTCGGCCAGCAGAGCGTGGAGGAGCAGCCCGTCGAAGGCGCGGGTGAAGAGCGCGATGCGCAAAGGGTCCTGCGTGTAGAGGCGGGCGAAATCGGCGAGCGCTTCGGACCGGTGGCGGGTCCGGCTGCGCAGTTCGGGGTGGCGGGCGGCGAGCAGGCACAGCTCGAATTCGGCGAGCAGCAGCCCCCGGTCCGCCGACGTCCCGGCCATCAGGCGCGCCAGCATCCGCCGCTTGTCGGCGCGCGCGCCCGCCTCGCCCGGGCCGTCGACGGGCGCGGCGGTGAGCTGCCGCACCCGTTCGGCATCCTGGTCCATCGCGCTGGTCAGCGCGGCGGTCATCAGCGCGTCGACGTTCTCGTGGAAGGACGTGGCGGCCGAGAGGGGCAGCTCCGCCTCGTGCGCGACGGTGCGGTGGGTGATCCCTGCCGCACCGTCCCGTTCGATGACGCGCAGAGCGGCCTCGATCAGCGCCCGCCGCCGGTGGTCGTCCACGGCCCGGCGCCCGTCGGCGGCCGGATCGTGTGCGGCCGGCTCGTCCCTGTCCGGCTCGTCCCTGTCCGGCTCGTGCGCGGTGGGTTCGTTCACCGGGGCTCCAGCGGCAGATACGGATCGGGAACGTCGTGGGACGGACGATACCGGCGAACCTCCCGGTCAGGTGGCCGCCGACACGTCCGCCACCACACAGCTCACGTTGTCCGGCGCCCCGGCGTCGTGCGCCAGTGCCACCAGGTCCCGTACCGCCCGGCCGGGGTCGGCGGCCGCGCCGAGGACGTCGCGTACGGCGTCGGAGGGCACCACGGCGGACAGGCCGTCGGAGCACAGCAGATAGCGGTCGCCCGGGCGCGCCTCCCGCAGGCCCACCTCCGGTTCGAAGGCCGCGGCGCCGTCCAGCGCCCGAGCCAGGAGGGCGCGTTGCGGGTGCGACTCGGCTTCCTCGGGCGTCAGCCGGCCCTCCTCGACGAGCGACTGGACGTGGGTGTGGTCGTGCGTGATCTGGAACAGCTCGCCGCCGCGCAGCAGGTACGCACGCGAGTCGCCGACGTGGACCAGGGCGAGGTGGGAGCCCGTCCAGAGCATGGCGGTCAGGGTGGTGCCCGCGTGGTCCCGGCCCGGGGACGCGGCCGTCACGACACCCCGTACGGAACGATTCGCCTGCCCGGCCGCGTCCGCCAGGACGTTGAGCAGGTCGCCGGGGCGCAGCGCCCCGCCGTCGAAGCTCTCCAGCCCGCGCAGCGCCTCGACGGCCGCCGCCCCCGCGGACGCCCCGGCCCCGCCGAAGCCGTCGGCCACGGCCAGCAGCCGGTCGCCCGCGTAGGCCGTGTCCTGGTTGCTCTCCCGTACCAGCCCGGTGTCCGAGAGCGCCGCGTACCGGATGCCGAGCGGCCGTGCGGGCCCCGGCTCTCCCGCGGATGTCTTCGTCATGTCCGTGCCCTTCCCCTTCAGGTGGTCGACGAGGAAGGCCGCCAGCTCGCGGCGGGCGGCGGTGTCGGTCTCGACCCGTGCCCAGTACGCCGAGACCGCCTCGGCGGCCGGCCCCGGGGCCAGCTCGCACACGTCCCGGATACGGGCCAGCGGCATACCGAGCCTGCGCAGCCAGGCGACCAGCCGGGCGCGCTCCAACTGGGCGGGCGCGTAGCGCCGGTAGCCGTTGGCGGGGTCGACCTGTGCGGGCGGCAGCAGCCCCAGTTCGTCGTAGAGCCGCAGCGCCTTCGGCGAGAGCCGCGCCGCCCTGGCGAATGCTCCGATGCCCAGCAGCCGTCCGGCGTCCTCACCGGCCGCGTTGCCGGGCCCCGACCCCGGTCCCATGTCTCCGCCCACCGCCCTGCCCTCCTCGTACGGGGAGGCCCCCCCGCAGTCCCGAGGCTGTGTCTTCCCCCAAGGGCAAGGTCAAGGAGGGCCGCCCGCTCAACTCCGGGCGAAGTGCGTCACCGTCACACCATTGTCGAACGACACACGGTCGGTCACCTCGAAGACCGTTGGGTCGAAGGCCCCGTCGAACACCGGAATCCCGGCCCCCGCGACCACCGGATAGCTCTTGATGATCAGCTCGTCGATCTCGGGCAGCAGCGCGCCCGCGAGCCGTCCGCCGCCGCACAGCCAGATGTCCCGCTCCCGGTCCCGTTCCCCCTTCAGGTCACGGACCAGCCCGAGCGGGCTCGCGCGGACCACGGTCACGGCGGGGTCGGTCTCGGGTGCGAGCGTGCTCGACACGACGTACTGGCGCAGGTGCGCGTACGGGCTGGTGATGCCCATGTCCAGCGCGGGACGGTAGCTGCCGAGTCCCATCAGCACGGTGTCGAAGCGCTGGTTGGGCGCATCGGCGAGGCCGAGGGCGGCGCGCATCGCGGTGGGGACGAACTCCGGGTAGCGCGCGTTGACCCAGGCTCCGTAGACGGCGGCCTGCTCCTCGTCGCCCGCCGGATAGAAGTCGTACTCCCCGCCGGGGCCCGCGATACGGCCGTCCAGGGACACGGCTACGTAGTACACAAGCTTGCGCATATAAACAACTCCATTCATAGTGCTCTAACTGAAGCGGCCAGAACGTAGTACTACGAATGGAGTGGTGTCAATGGTCCGCAGGAACGACGAACGCAGGGCCGCCCTCGTCGACGCCGCGATCGAGGTGCTGGCCAAGGACGGCGCACGAGGGCTGACCTTCCGCGCGGTGGACACCGAGGCCGCCGTCCCCGCCGGCACGGCCTCCAACTACTTCGCCAACCGCGACGACCTGCTCACGCAGGCGGGCGCACGGGTCTACGAACGGCTCCAGCCCGACGAGGAGACGGTCGCGCGGCAGCGGTCGGGCCCGCCGGACCGGGAGACGTACGCGATGCTGATGCGCGAGCTGGTCGGCCGGATCAGCGCGTTCCGCGCCGGCTACCTGGCGCTGCTGGAACTACGCCTCGAAGCCACCCGGCGCCCCGCACTGCGCGCACTGCTGACCGAACGCGTCCGCGCCGACATCGACGCCAACGTGGCCTACCACGCGGAATCCGGCCTCCCCGGCGACGCGACCGCCGTCCGGCTGCTGTACCTGGCGTTCAACTGGCTCATCGTCGAACAGCTCACGCTCCCCGGAGTGTTCTCGGACGCCGAGCGGGACGCACTCGTCCACGCCGCCGTCGACCGCATCGTGGCGCCCTGACCGCCGCCGTACGGCCGGGACCACGGCTCACCGTCCCGGCTCCAAGTGGCTCAAGGCCGCGACGGTGAGGGCCTCGACGCCCATGGTCAGGGTGGGCTGCTTGACCGGTGCGAAGTGCGGTGAGTGGTTGGAGGGGATGTCCTGGGCGAGGCGACCGGAGGACATGGCGGCGCGGAACTCGTCGGGGTCCCAGCCGCCGAGCCACCAGTAGTAAAGCGGCGCGTCGGCGGCTGTGGCGATCAGGCCGGCGTCCTCGCTGCCGGCCGCCGGTTCGTAGCCGAACAGCCGCTGGGCGCCGAAGTGGTCGGTGAAGGCGGCGTTGACCCGGGCCAGCGTCCGGTCGTCGTTGCGGGTGACCGGGAAGGTGTTCAGCACCTCGGTCTCCGGCTCGCGCGGCGCGTCGGAGGCGGTGGCCTCGGCCTTGGCGATCCGGTCGACGGCCGCCAGCACCCGGGCGCGCACATCCTCGTCGAAGGTGCGGACGCTGAGCTGCACCACCGCCTGGTCGGGGATGACATTGGGGGCGTCCCCGGCCTGGAAGGAGCCGACGGTGACGACGGCACGGTCCTTGGGCGCGATCTCCCGGGCGACGACGGACTGCAGCCGCTGGACGAAGGCGGCGGCCATCACGATCGGGTCGACGGCGGTCTCCGGGCGGGAGCCGTGGCCGCCGGTGCCATGGAAGGTGATCTTCAGGCTGTCCGAGGCGGCCATACAGGCCCCGGGCGCGTACGAGATCAGGCCCGCGCCGAGCGGCGCGACGTGCTGGGCGAGCATGACGTCGGGAGTGGGCACCGCCGCCCCGCCGAACAACCCGTCCTCGATCATCGCCCGGGCACCGTCGCCGACTTCCTCGGCGGGCTGGAAGAGCACGACCAGGGTGCCGGACCAGTGCTCCCGGCCCGCAGCCAACAGATCGGCGGCTCCTGCCAGGCAGGTGACGTGCACATCGTGGCCGCAGGCGTGCATGACGCCGGGCACGGCGGAGGCGTACGGCAGGCCGCTGCGCTCGGTGACGGGCAGGGCGTCCATGTCGGCCCGCAGCAGGACGACCGGCCCGGGGCCGTTGCGCAGCACGCCGACCACGCCCGTACGGCCGACGCCGGTGGTGACCTCGTAGCCGTACGAGGTCAGGCGGCGGGCCGCTTCGGCGGCGGTGCGGTTCTCCTGGAAGCCCAGTTCGGGGTGGCGGTGGAGGTCTTCGTAGAGGGATTCGAGGTCCGCCATGCGGGCGTCGAGCGGGGCCAGTACGGTGTCGCGCGCGCTATCGCTCATACGTAGCATTTGATCATGTAACGGACGCCCGGGCGAGGCCAGGACCGGTCGCGACGGGCCGAAAACGCCACCTTCGCGGGTGCCGCCGGGGCGCGGCGGGCCGACTGCTGCACGAGGCATCTCCTTTCCACGTAAATGCTTTAGGGAGAACGTGCGTTACGTGCGAGGAGTTCCCTTCCCGGAACGGGGACAGGAACCGGAACCGCAGGCACGGGGCCGGTTACGTCGCCAAGTGGGGCGCGCACTCCGCCGCCTCGCAACACTCCCCCGTCCCGTAACGCCCCGCCGCTCCCGGCCACTCTCCGCCGTCCCCCGACCGGCGGGGTCTCCGCGCGTCCCGTGGCGGCCGGCGGGCCGGGCGGGTTGTACTGAGGCGCAGCCCTCGACGCGGTACAGGAGCAAGGAGCGCCGGATGAGTCAGGTGGGCCAGGTGAGCGGGACGGGCCAGGTGAGCTGGGCGGGCCATGAGCGTCGCGCCTGTGTGAGCGGCCGGGCCGCGCGGGCGGGCCGCCCGTGATGGCCCGCATGAAGGAGCGCGGCCGGTCCGAGGGTCACCGCGCGGCCACCCCGCTGGAGCTCTTCTTCGACCTGTGTTTCGTCGTGGCCGCCGCCCAGGCCGGGCGGCAGCTCGTGCACGCCCTCGCCGAAGGGCATCCCGGGCACGGCATCCCGGGTTATCTGATGCTTTTCTTCGCCATGTGGTGGGCCTGGGTCAACTTTTCGTGGTTTTCGTCCGCGTACGACACGGATGACGCGCTGTACCGGGTGGTGACGCTCGTACAGATGGCGGGCGTGCTGATTCTGGCGGCGGGGGTGCCGCGCGCGTTCGACGGTGACTTCGTGGTGGTCTGGTCCGGCTACCTGGTGATGCGGCTCGCGCTGGTGGCGCAGTGGCTGCGGGCCGCGCACGGCAGTACCGGTCCCGAGCGGACCACCGCGCTGCGCTACGCCGGCGGGGTGACGCTGTGCCAGTTCGGCTGGCTGGCCCTGCTGCTGACGCCGGAGTCCGTACGGCCGTGGGTGTTCCTGGCGCTGGCGGTCGCGGAGATGGCCGTACCCACGCTGGCCGAGCGCGGCCATCAGACGGCCTGGCATCCGCACCACATCGCGGAGCGGTACGGCCTGTTCGTCATCATCATGCTCGGTGAGACGGTCGCCGCCGCAACAGTGGCCGTGCAGTCCGCGGTGGACGAGCAGGAAGCGCTGGGCGGCCTGCTGCCCATCGCGGCGGGTGGCCTGCTGCTGATCTTCGCCGCGTACTGGATCTACTTCGCGGTCCCGATCCACCTGCACCTCGCCTCCAACCGGCAGGCGTTCGTCTGGGGCTACGGGCACTACCTGGTCTTCGGCTCGGCGGCGGCGATCGGCGCGGGGATCGAGGTGGCGGTGGAGGAGTCGGTTGGCAAGGCGCACATCTCGGAGTTCGCGGCGTCGGCGTGCGTCACCGTGCCCGGCGCGCTGTTCATGTTCACCGTGTGGCTGATCCACTCCCGCCATCAGAAGCGCGGCCCGGCCCAGCAACTGGTGTTGCCGGTGTCGTCCGTTCTGGTGCTGGCCTGTACGTTCGCGGGTCATGGCGCGGTGCTGCTGACCGGGCTGGTGGCGTCGCTGACGGTGGCGGTGGGAGCGACGCTGACCGCGCGCCAGGGGCAGGCATTGGGGAGCTGACCGCGCGCGGGGGCGGTCTCCGGCGAGCTGACCGTGCGCCGGGACGGGCTCCGGCGAGCCGAACCACCGCCGCAGCCGACCCGCCGCCGCAGCTGACCAGCCGCCACATACGGTGCTCACCACCTCACACGGGGCCGTGGGCCCCACGCGTCAGGCCGTTCGTATCGTGTCCGGGCAGACCCACGGAACCCATGCTTCCGGCCAAAGGTCCTGCACCTTTCGGCCATTGGCCTCTCGCGGCGCATGAAGACCGCCAGGACCGGTGCCGACTGTTTCCCCGAACGGTGTAGGGTGCAGATTGCCCGATTTATACCTACGACAGCCCACCGGCCCGGAGCCGACGGGCGAGGAGACGCCACGACATGGCTGCCCGCCACGCCCAGCCAAGCGGTACGCGAATAAGGATGACCCGTCGCGGCAAGGCCGTGAGCGGCCTCGCCCTGACCACGCTCGTGGGCACCGCGCTGTGGGCCTGGCCCGCCTCCGGCGACGACCACGACGGCCACCGCGCCGACCAGGCCCGGCCGGCCCCCTCGGCCCCGGACACCCCCGCGCTGCACGTCACCGGCGGTACCGCCGCGCCGGCGCCGCGCGCGATCCCGGACCTGAGCGACGCCACCCGCAAGCAGATCCCGGCCGAGTCCCGGCAGGTCCTGGTCGTCACGGGGCAGGGTGCGGACCAGCACGACTCCTCCGTCGTGCTCTACACCCGCGCCGAGAACTCCGACGACTGGCGGCCCGGCGCCCGGTGGGCCGCGCACAACGCGTCCCGGGGCTGGACCAAGGACCACCATTACGGCGACCTGCGTTCGCCGCAGGGCGTGTTCACGCTCAGCGACGCGGGCGGCAAGTTCGCACCGCCCGAGGGCACCAAGCTGCCGTACGACCGGAACGACAGCTTCGTCGCGCACGGCACCGGCGTCGAGGGCGAGCCGCTGGGCGGCGCCTTCGACTACGTCATCGCCATCGACTACAACCGCGTCAAGGGCTCCTCGCCCCTGGACCAGCGCCGCCCGCAGGGCGCGGCCAAGGGCGGCGGCGTCTGGCTGCATGTCGACCACAACGGCCCCACCCAGGGCTGCATCAGCCTCAAGCCCGAGGTGATGCAGGAACTGCTGCGGACGCTGGACCCGGCCCAGCACCCGGTCATCGTGATGGGCCCGGCGGGCCACTGACACCGGGCGCCGCCGACCGGGACGGCCGCACCGCCGGTACGGGCCACACCCGCCAGGCCCGCCGCACCGGCCAAGACAGCTCTTACCGCCCCCGCATCACCCGTGGTACGCATGTGCCATGGCCGACGACGCTCAGCACTCGCTCGACGAAGCCGCCCCCCGCGCCACCGCCTTCGCCCCCGGGGAAACCCCGCAACGTCCCGGCCCCCGTGACGCGTTGACCGACGTCACCGGGCTCCGGGTCGGGCACGCACAGCGCCTCGGCGACGGGTGCCTGACGGGCACCACCGTCGTCCTGACGCCCGAGGGCGGCGTCATCGCCGCCGTGGACGTACGCGGCGGCGGCCCCGGCACCCGCGAGACGGACGCCCTGGACCCGCGCAACCTGGTCCAGCGCATCGAGGCGGTGGTCCTCACCGGCGGCAGCGCCTTCGGCCTGGACGCCGCCTCAGGGGCAGTGGCCTGGCTGGCGGAGCAGGGGCGCGGTTTCCGCGTCGGCCCCGACCCGGCGCAGGTGGTCCCCGTCGTACCGGCCGCGGCCCTGTTCGACCTGGGGCGTGGCGGGAACTGGCACGCGCGCCCGGACGCCGCGCTGGGGCGCGCCGCCATCGAGGACGCCGCGGCAGCGGAGCTGAACGCGCCCGTCCGGCAGGGCAACACCGGTGCCGGTACGGGCGCGGTGGCCGGCGGCGTCAAGGGCGGCATCGGCACCGCGAGCCTGGTCCTGCCCTCGGGCATCACGGTCGCCGCGCTGGCGGCCGTCAACGCGGCGGGGGCTGTGGTCGACCCGCGTACCGGTGTGCTGTACGGGCAGTACGGGGACGTGTGCGAGGAGTTGGCGCGGGCGGCCTCCGAGGGCGGCGCCGGTCTGCCTTCCCCCGGCGCGCACGCCGACGCGCGACGTCGCCTCGCCGAGGCCCGTACCGCTTCCGAGCGACGTTCGGCCGCTTCCGTGCACCCGCCGCTGAACACCACCCTCGCCGTCGTCGCGACCGACGCGGTGCTGACCCGCGCCCAGGCCCAGAAGCTGGCGGGCACCGCTCACGACGGGCTGGCCCGCGCCGTACGCCCGGCGCATCTGCTGACCGACGGCGACACGGTCTTCGCGCTCGCCACCGGTGACCGGCCGCCGCTGCCGGAAGAGGCGGCCGCCGACCCGGCGTTCGGGGCGCTCGCCGAGGCCGGCGCCCTCAACGAGATCCTGGCCGCGGGGGCCGATGTGCTGGCCCGTGCGGTGGTCAAGGGCGTACTGGCGGCGGAGACGGTGGACACTCCGGGCGGCTGCTTCCCGTCGTACCGTGACCTCTACCCGTCGCAGCCGCCCTCCTGACTCCGGTGGTAGAACGGGCCATATGTCCGCGCCGCCTCCTCCCCCCACGCTCGTCCAGCCATCGCCCAGGAAGAAGCCGGGCCCGCCACCGCCGCCGAAGCGGCAGCGGCGGCTGTGGTGGCACCGGCTGTTCCTCGGACTCTGGTACCGGCCCGTCGAGGTGATGGACGAGGCGCGCGACCGCAGTGCCTGGAGCGCGGCCGTCCTCCTCTGCCTGATCAGCGGCGCTCTCGGCATCCTGTCGGTGGACGCGTTCCGCAAGCAGTGGCCGGCGGACCAGCAGCAGGCACTGGAGCTGGCGGCCATCGCCGAGGCGGGCGTGCTGGTCGCCAGTCTCGCGCTGGGCATGGTCACCCACGCCATAGCGCGCACGATCGGCGGGAACGGCCGGTTCGAGCCGACGGTCAGCCTGTTCATCGTGCTGTTCTGGGTCACCGACCTGCCGCGGCTGGTGCTGGCCACGTGGCTGCCGCACGGCTCGACGCTCGTCCAGGCGGTGGCCTGGTCGACCTGGGGCTTCGGCTATCTGCTGGCCATCCTGCTCATCCGGGGCCAGCACCATCTGTCCACCGTCAAGGCGGCGGTGGCGGTCGCGGTGCAGATGCTGGCCTCGCTGGCGCTGCTGAAACTGGGGCCGGTGCGCTGAGGCGGGGCGCGTTCCCCCGGGCGGCACCGCTCAGTGCCGCTCGTTGCCGCCCAGTTGCCGTACGAGTCCGGCGAAGGCCTCGCGCTCGGCGGCGCTCAGCTCCACGCGTTCGGACGGTGGTCCGGCCGGTCCGGTCTGCCGCGGTACCGCGCGCAGCAGCGGTCTCGTGCCGTTTCCGGGTGTCGCGCCGAATCCGCCGTTGGCTGGCGGGGTCCCGAAGCGGCCGTTTCCGGACGGGTTCCCGAAGCGGTGCCGGCGCACGATCCGGGCCTGGCTCACGGCCCACCCGACGGTGACGGTGAGCAGGATGGCCAGGCCGATCTGCTGGAGGAGCGGAACGGAGGGGAACATGCGGTCCTCCAGGTCGGGTGCGCGACGGTGCGATTCCGGGCCCGTGCGGGCCCCGGCGGGGCGGACTTCAGTAGTAGACACCATGTCAGGGACTTCCGTCAGGGGATTGAACGGACTTACGCCCCACAAGTGACGTAACTCCCACACCGCTCCCGCATCACTCCCACACCTCCCCACCTCCCGCCCGCCCTCCCCACGTTTCGCGCACACCGCCCGTGCGCGGACGCCCCCTTCCCCTCGCCCAAGATCGTCCACGAGCATGTGGCACCCCGCCCTCCCGACGTGAGGAGTCCGCACGTGCCGCAGCCGACCGCACCGCGCGCCACCCAGAAGGCGCCCGTCGCTCCCAAAGCCCTGGAAGGCGTCCTGGTCGCCGACTTCAGCCGGGTCCTGGCCGGTCCGCTGGCCGCCGCCACGCTGGGCGACCTGGGCGCCGAAGTGATCAAGGTGGAGCGGCCCGGCTCCGGCGACGACACCCGCTCCTGGGGACCGCCCTTCTCCTCCGACGGCACCGCCGCGTACTTCGACGCCGCCAACCGCTCCAAACGCGGCCTCGCCCTGGATCTCGCCGACCCCGGCGACGCCGCGGCGGCCCGTGAGCTGGCCCGCCGGGCCGACGTACTGATCGAGAACTTCCGGCCGGGTGCGCTCGCCCGCTACGGGCTGGACCCGGCGGCCACCCTGGCCGCCCACCCGGGCCTGGTGCACTGTTCCATCACCGGCTTCGGCTCCGGCGAGGGCGCGCACCTGCCGGGCTACGACTTCGTCGTGCAGGCCGTCGGCGGCCTGATGAGCATCACCGGCGAACCGGGCGGCCCGCCCCTGAAGGCCGGCGTGGCGCTCGTCGACGTCCTGACCTCCAAGGACGCCGCCACCGCCGTCCTGGCCGCGCTGCGCCACCGCGACCGCACCGGGCAGGGGCAGCACGTCGAGGTCAACCTGCTGTCGTCGCTGCTCGGTTCGCTGGTCAACCAGGCGTCCGGGCGGCTGGCCACCGGCCGCGATCCGGGCGCGATGGGCAACCGGCATCCGAGCATCGCCCCGTACGAGACGCTGGCCTGCCGGGACGGTGAGCCGCTCGCCGTCGCGGTCGGCAACGACCGGCAGTTCCGGGCGCTGGCGCAGGCGCTGGACGCACCCTGGCTCGCCGACGACGAGCGCTTCGCCCGCAACCAGGACCGGGTGCGGCACCGTACCGAACTGGTCAAGGAACTGGAGGAGCGGCTGGCGGCCGAGACGCCCGCGGCCTGGGCCGAGCGGCTGACCGCGGTCTCCGTGCCGTGCGGGCCGGTCCACACCGTCGGCGAGGCGCTGGAGCTGGCCGGACGGCTCGGCCTGGACCCGGTCGTGCCGGTCGGCGCGGACCGGACGCCGCAGGTGCGCAGTCCGCTGCGGCTGACCGCCACACCCGTCGTCCCGCCGCACGCGCCGCCCGCTCTGGACGAGCACGGCGACCCCTTGCGCGCCTGGCTGTCCGGACCGGCCGACGCCCCCCTTCCCCCCCCCTCATGTGACGCTCGTCACAACGAAGTCGGGAGTGCAACCAAACCCGTCCGTAGTTGCTGTTTACCAGCACTGACTGACAACACCCTTGCATGGAGCAGCCCGTGACAATGCCGGACAACACCGCGCCGCCCGCACCGTCCCGCGCCAAGCGCCGGCTGCGTCGCGGTCTTGCGGCGGCCTCCCTCCTCGCCGCCGGTGCCCTGGCCCTGTCCGCCTGCGGCGGTGACGCCTCGGCGGGCGGCAACGACGGCAAGGGGCAGGCCGGTGCGGACGCCGCGGCCGCCAAGGACGCCTCCGAGGCGAAGATCTCGGTCACGTCGAAGAACGGCGCCACCGACGCCAGCATCAACGACACCGGTGTGAAGGTCAGTGGCGGGAAGCTGACCGAGGTCAAGCTGGTGCAGGCGGACAACGGCGCCGAGGTCAAGGGCTCGATATCCGCCGACGGCTCCTCCTGGAAGCCGTCGGTGCAGCTGGAGCGCGGTACGAAGTACAAGCTGGTGGCCAACGCCAAGGACGCCAAGGACCGGGCGGCCACCGAGAACGCCACCTTCACCACCGTCTCCTCGAAGAACAGCTTCATCGGCTCCTACACCCCCGACGGCGGCAAGACCGTCGGCGTGGGCATGCCGGTGTCCGTCAACTTCGACAAGACGATCACCAACAAGAAGGATGTCCAGTCCCACATCACGGTGACCTCCAGCAGCGGCCAGAAGGTCGTCGGGCACTGGTTCGGCGCACGGCGCCTGGACTTCCGCCCCGAGCAGTACTGGAAGGCCGGCTCCAAGGTCACCCTCAAGATCGACCTGGACGGGGTCAAGGGCGGCCAGGGCATCACCGGCGTGCAGTCCAAGACGGTGACCTTCACCATCGGCCGCTCCCAGGTCTCCACCGTCGACATGGACACCCAGACCATGACGGTGGTCCGCGACGGCAAGACCGTGAAGTCCATCCCGATCTCCGGCGGCAGCCCGAAGAACCCGACGTACAACGGCCAGATGGTCATCTCGGAGAAGTTCGAGCAGACCCGCATGGACGGCTCCACCGTCGGCTTCGGCGGCGAGTACGACATCAAGGACGTCCCGCACGCCATGCGGCTGTCCAGCTCCGGCACGTTCATCCACGGCAACTACTGGGGCAGCCCGTCGATCTTCGGCAAGTCCGGCACCAGCCACGGCTGCGTCGGCCTCCAGGACAACAAGGGCGGCGGCGGCAGCACCAACGGCAGCTGGTTCTTCGACAACTCGCTCGTCGGTGACGTCGTGGTCGTCAAGAACTCGCCCGACAAGACCGTGAAGCCGGACAACGGCCTCAACGGCTGGAACATGTCGTGGAGCGAGTGGCAGGCGGGCAGCGCGGCCTGATCCCGCACACCTGGTACGACATGGCGGTGGGGGGGGGGGGGGGGGGGGGGGGGGAAGGGGGGGGGGGGGGTTGTGTTCTGACCCAGTCAGGGTGGCTTCTTTCGGGGGGGGGTGGTTGTCAGTGGG